>NZ_JCACHA010000153.1:0-3683 GCF_059503625.1 Skermanella sp. | reverse complement strand
GCCGGTGATGTCGACGCCGCGCGCCTTGGCTTCACGCAAGGGGCGCAGTTCGTCGCCCGACGAGATGTGCAGGATGTGGATGCGGGCTCCCGTCCACTCCGCCAGGATCGCGGCGCGGGCGACCGCCTCGGTCGCGACCACGGCGGGGCGGGAGGCCAGATGGGCCAGCGGGTCGCGCCGGCCCGCCGCCATCAGCTTCTTCTGCCGCAGCGCCATGATCGACGCGGTTTCAGCGTGGAGCGAGATCCGCAATCCATGCTGGGCGATGATCTCGAACCCTTCGAGCATGGCGCCGGTCGAGGGCGACGGCAGGTTCCCGAAAGTGTTTCCCATGAAACATTTGAAGGCGGCGACGCCGCCCGCAATCAGGCCTTCGAGCTGATCCAGGTTGTCTTCCGCCAGCAGGCCGTAGAGGCCGTAATCGACATAGGCCTTCTCCGCCGCCTTCTGCTTCAGCTTCAAAGCCTCGACCGTGCCGGTCGGCGGGTTGGTGTTTGGCATCTCGAAGACGGTGGTCACGCCGCCCATCGCCGCCGCTGCGGTTCCGGTCCGCCAATCTTCCTTGTGGGTATAGCCCGGCTCGCGGAAATGGACATGCGCGTCGATAGCACCAGGCAGCAGGTGAAGGCCGGTGGCGTCGAAGGTCTCGCGCGCCGGCGGCATCGCCTCGTCGGAGCCGACGGCGACGATCCGGCCGTCGCGGATGGCGACCGCTCCCTTGAAGCTGGCCTGATCGGTGACGACGGTGCCGCCCGCGATGACGAGATCGGCCGTGGCGTGGTTCGGTTCCATTTCCATATCCATATCCATGCTCAAAGGGATGCCCAGCCGCCATCGACCGGGAGATCGACGCCGGTGATCTGCCGGGCGGCGTCGCTTGCCAGGAAAAGGCAGGCCTGCGCCACGTCCTCTCCGGTGGAGACGCGCCGCAGGGCGTAGTCGGCGGCGTGCTTTTCCGCCGCTTCCTCTTCCGTGATGCCGAGCCGCTTCGCCATTTCCGGCACGACCTTGCCGCGGAAGCGCGGTCCCTCGACCATGCCGGGCGCCACGCAGTTGACGTTGACGTTGTAGGGACCCGCTTCCAGCGCAAAGGACTTGGTGATGCCGCGCAGGCCCCATTTGGACGCCGAATACGCCATCCGCCCGGCCCTTCCGCGCATGCCGAAGGTGCCGCCGACATTGACGATCTTGCCGTAGCGCTGCTCGATCAGCACCGGCATGACGGCGCTCATCGTATTGAAGCAGCCGGTCATGTTCAGCTCGACGATCTCGTCGAACTCGTCCCGCGTCGTCTCCCAGCCGGTCTTGCCGACCGGACCGGAGCCGCCGGCGACGTTGACCAGCACGTCGATCCGCCCGAAGGCCGCGACCGTGCGCTCGGCGGCGCCGTGGCACTGCATCTCGTCCGTGATGTCGCAGGGAATGACGATGGCTTGCACGCCCAGCGCCCTCGCCCGCTCCGCGACCGGCTCGATCGCGGCGACGTCGCGCCCGACCAGCGCCAGACGGCAGCCCTCGGATGCGAAGGCCATGGTCACGGCCTCGCCCATCCCCTTGGCGGGGCCGGTGATGACGACGACCCGCTCTTTCAGTCCCAGTTCCATGTATCAGCTTCTGGTTTTCAATTGATGACGGTGGTCGGACGCTCGGACAGCGGCGGCAGGTACGCGTCCGTGAAGATCGCCGAGGCTTCCGGGGTGCGTTCCAGGCCGTTGGCCTTGACGACCATGTCGATGGCCCGCTTCAGCCGCTCGCGGTCGACGTCGCCCAAACCGATCTTGGCGATCTCCGGATGGTTCATCTCCATCTTGAGGGTGGCGACGGTGCGCTCGATCTCGACCTGCTTGTTCAGCAGCGGTTCGCGCTTCATGACGGTTTCGACCGAACCGGCGGGATCGGCGATCATGTCCTTGGTCGCCCGGTTGACGGCGCGGACGAAGCCCTTCACCGCGTCGCCGTGCTCCTTGGCGAAGGCCTGGGAAACGACGACGGCGTTGGAGTAAAGGTCCATCCCGTAGTCGCCGTAGTTGATGAAGCGGAAGTCCTTGTCCGGGTTCATGCCGGCGCTCTTGGCGCTGAAGGCGATCGTGTTGACGTAGCCGAAGACGCCGTCGACCTGACCGCGCTGAAGCATCTGCTCGCGCAGGTTCGCCTGCATGTTGGTGACGGCGACCTTGGAACCGTCGATGCCTGCCACCTGGGTGAAGGCCGGGAACAGCTTCAGCGCGCCGTCGTTGGCGGGGCCGCCGATCGTCTTGCCTTCCAGGTCCTTGGCCGTCCTGATCGGGCTGTCCGCCTTGACCGCGATGGTGAAGGGCGGCGTGTTGTACATCATGAACACGGCCAGCGGCGCTTCGTCCGGCGACTTGGACGCCATCGTGATCAGGGCGTTCACATCGCCGAAGCCGATATCGTAGGCTCCCGTCGCGACCTTGGTGATGGAAGCTGCCGACCCTTCGCCCTGATCGATGGTGACGTCCAGCCCCTCGGCCTTGAAGTAACCCTTGTCCTCCGCGACGAAGAACAGCGCTTGCGGACCCTGGTATTTCCAGTTGAGGACCAGCTTAACCGGTGTCTGGGCCGAAGCCGTCGCGGCAAGGCCGGAAGCTCCGATCAGGACGCCGGCCAGGACGGCGGCACATGACGAGGACCGTTTGCTGAAGACGCTGTTCATGGGGCTTGTTGTCTCCGGTGACGATGTGGTTGGCTGGGCGAGGTTGGCGAAGCGATCATGCGACCGGAGGCTAAGAGGGTTGAAAGCTCTCCTCAAACGCCGTTTTCTCGCTATGGTGATGCCGGAAAGTATACACACCGGGATATGCCGACATGAGACACATGCGCATCTGGCGCTATGTCGAGGAAGCCGCCCGCTTCGGCTCGCTCCGCAAGGCGGCGGAGCATCTGAACGTCACGCCGTCGGCGCTCCAGCGCCGCATCCAGGACGTGGAGGAGGATCTGGGCGCCGCGATCTTCGAGCGCTCGGCCCAGGGCATCCGGCTGACCGCCGCCGGAGAGAGCTTCATCCGCTGGGTCCGCACCCAGGCGGCCGACCTCGACCGCGTCCGTTCCCATATCGAGGACCTGTCGGGCCTGCGGCGCGGACATGTCAGGATCGCCTGTAGCCAGGCGCTGGTGAACTACTTCCTGCCGACGGAGATCTCGGCATTCCGGGCGCGCTTTCCGCTGGTCAGCTTCCAGATCACCGTCGTCGATCAGGGATCGGCGCTGCGGATGCTGCGGGAGTTCGAGACCGACCTTGCGATCATCTTCAGCCCGCGCAAGACGGCGGAGTTCCAGCCGCTGATGACGCTGGGGCAGCGGATCGTCGCCATCGTCGCCGCCGGCCATCCGCTGGCCGGCCGGAAGGTCGTCCGGCTGCGCGACTGCGCGCAGTACCCCATTGCCCTGCCGGACGGCAGCTTCGGCACCCGCGCCATCCTGGACGACCTGCTTGCCGTCAGTTCGACCAAGCTGTCGGTGGAGCTCGAGGCGAACTCGTTCGAGATGCTGCGCAACCTCGCCCGCTCCGGCAATGTGGTAACCTTCCAGATCGAGATCGGGGCACCGGTCCGCGAGACGGATCCCGGCCTCGTCGTGCTGCCGCTGAGCGACATCGATCTGGCGCATGGTCCGCTGGTCCTGGGCCAGCAAAGGGGCCGCACCCTGCCGGTCGCCACCGCGAA
>NZ_JCACHA010000152.1:0-3688 GCF_059503625.1 Skermanella sp. | reverse complement strand
TTCAACGAGACGTAGCTGACCGCATCAATCAGGTGCTCCTCATCCATCAGAACCGCGCCGAAGCGTCCCTGCCATAGGTGCCCGGTCCAGCCGTTGCGCCTGTTGATGCGCGTCGTGTAGTTCCGGTGGGCCTCGGCCAGCGTTCGCCGCAATCCGTCCTCATCGGACGGGACCAGGATCATGTGGACGTGGTTGGGCATCAGGCAATAGGCCCAGACCTCCGTCCGGGCCTTGGCGGCGGCATCCGCTATCAACTGGCGGTATGATTTGTAGTCGTCGTCGCTGAAGAACGTGCGCTCCTGCCGGTTGCCGCGTTGAGTGACCAGATGCGGCATGTTCGGGATGACGATTCGGCGGAGGCGCGCCATGACGGTCCTTGAGGTTCTGTGGATAGCGACGCCGGCTTAGCCGCAGCAGGTCTGCGATGTCAGCCGACACGTAAACTGTCACTGCTTTGTCCGACAAGCATAAACGGTGATGACGGACGAACGGACAGGAAATTCCCGAATTTTTCAGCTTAGTCCGCGCACATTTTCCGGTCATTCCAAAGCGTTGCGGTTTGCCGCCAGAGCGCCGGAGCAACTTGGGCTTGTGCGGCAATAAGATGACCGGCCGGAAAATCAATGTCTTGGAGGAGGTTGGGATGGGAACTGGAGCAGGAAGGAAAAGGTGGGCCGCCGTTTTGTCGGTCGTCGGATTGACGGCATTGCCGGTGGCACTGGGTGTCGGATTGATCGATATCCCGGCCGCCTATGCCAAGGGCGGTGATGGTGGAGGCGGCGGCGGCTCGGGCGGTGGCAGCTCCGGCGGCGGCAGCGCTGGTGGCTCCAGCTCCAGCAGCGGCGGTGGCGGGCGGAGTTCCGAAAGCCGTAGCGCCAGCAGTTCCCGGTCTGACGACCGTGGCCGGGAGTCGGAAGCCCGAGGCCGCGAATCCGAAGCCCGGGGGCGCGCTGCCGAGGGCGAGACCGAGGCTCGGGGCCGGGAAGCCGAGGCACGCGGACGCGTTGCCGAGGGCGAGACGGAAGCGCGCGGTCGCGAGGCCGAAGCCCGTGGCCGGGTCGCCGAGGGCGAGACTCATCGCCGCGGGCTCGACGACGCGGCCCGCGCATCCACCCGCGCGGAGATCGAGAAGGGCATGGCTGCTTCGACGTCCGCCGCCCGGATTTCAGCCTACGAGCACGCAGTGCGGGAAGCAGGGCGGATCGAGGATGCGGCGGCCCGGCGGGAAGCCCTCGGTGCGGCGGCGGGTATGCTGAGCCACCGCTGACCGTTCCCATACCGATCGATAGTACGGCGAGCGCGGCGGACAGGTCTCCGCCGCGCTCGACTTTGTTTCAGAAGAAAGCCATTATAATTTTAGCTAAGGGGCGCTGACAGTTTCGTGTGCTCCCGATTCTTCGAGCCTTGATTTTCTGAGCTTTCAGGGAGGACGCCGCACCAGGGGCGGCCGGAACGACGCATGAAGCTGATCTCACGTCTGATCATCCTGGCCGCCCTGCTCGGCGCGGGCGGTGCCGCTTACTGGTATTATAACGTCTATCTGGCCGGCACCATGCCCGTCACCGCCCAGGCTCCGGCTGCTGTCGCCGGTGCCGGCGGGGGTGGACCGCCCGGCGGCATCCCCGTGGAGGCGCAAAAGGTCGAGGTCGGCTCCGTGTCGCGCTCGGTCACGTCGGTCGGCACGCTGTTCTCCGACGAGTCGGTGATCATCCGGCCGGAAGTCGCCGGCAAGATCACCGAGATCCGGTTCAGCGAGGGGCAGGCGATCCGCAAGGGCGCCGTCGTTCTGCGCCTGGACGACGCCATCGCGCGGGCGACGGTCGATCAGGCGCTCGCCAGCCTCAATCTCAGCAAGACGGAAGCGGACCGGGCGGACGAGCTGTACCGCCAGGGCTCCGGCAGCGCCCGCGCCCGCGATCAGGCGCGCGCCAAGCTGCTGGCCGACGAGGCGTCCGTGACGCTGGCCCGCGCTCAGCTTGCCAAGCTGGAACTGAACGCGCCGTTCGACGGAGTGCTGGGTCTGCGGCGCGTCAGCGTCGGCGACGTGGTCCAGGCCGGCAAGGACATCGTCAACCTGGAAGCGATCGAGACGCTGAAGCTGGACTTCCGCGTTCCGGAGCTTTACCTGCCCTCCGTCAAGGTCGGGCAAACGCTCAACATCGTGGTCGATGCGGTGCCCGACCGGAAGTTCGCCGGCACCGTCTTCGCCATCGACCCGCTGATCGACGTCAACGGCCGCAGCATCAATGTCCGCGCCCGCGTACCGAACAAGGACGACGCCCTGCGCCCCGGCCTGTTCGCCCGCGTCAACCTGACGCTGACGACGCGCGAGAACTCCATCCTGGTGCCGGAGCAGGCGATGGTCGCAGTCGGCGCCGATCAGTTCGTCTTCAAGGTGGTGGACGGCAAGGTGGCGCGGGTCAAGGTCCGCACCGGCGAGCGACGCGCCGCCAAGGTGGAGATCCTGGACGGGCTGGCTCCGGACGACGTGATCGTCACCGCCGGGCACCTGAAGATCCGCGACGGTGCGCCGGTGACGGTCGTCCCTGCGGTCGGGAGCTGACCGCCATGCAGATGTCCGAACTGAGCATCCGCCGTCCCGTCCTCGCCACCGTCATGAGCCTGACGGTGCTGCTGGTCGGCATCGTCGCCTATCAGCGCCTGTCGGTGCGCGAATACCCAAAGATCGACGAGCCGGTCGTCACCGTCACGACCAAGTACCAGGGCGCCAGCGCCGAGATCGTCGAGAGCCAGGTGACCCAGCCGCTGGAGGAAAGCCTGTCCGGCATCGAGGGCATCGACGTGATGTCGTCGATCAGCCGGTCGGAAACCAGCCAGATCACCGTCCGCTTCCGGATCACCCGCGAGCCCGACGTGGCGGCCAACGACGTACGCGACCGGGTCGGCCGCGTACGCGGCGCCCTGCCGGACGAGATCGACGAACCGGTCATCGCCAAGGTGGAGGCCGACGCCCAGCCGATCATCTATCTGGCCTTTTCCAGCGACCGCCATTCGCCGCTGGACGTCACCGACTATGCCGACCGCTTCGTCAAGGACCGGCTTCAGAACCTGCCCGGCGTCGCCGATATCCGGATCTTCGGCGAGCGGCGCTACGCGATGCGGATCTGGCTCGACCCGACCCGGCTGGCGGCCTACCGGGTGACGCCGCAGGACGTGGAGTCGGCGCTGCGCCGCCAGAACATCGAGATCCCGGCGGGCCGGGTGGAAAGCGTCCAGCGCGAGTTCACCGTCGTCTCGGAAACCGACATGCGGACGCCGGCCGAGTTCGAGAACATCATCCTGCGCGACGAGTCCGGTTATCTGGTCCGCCTGCGCGATGTCGGCCGGGCGGAGATCGGAGCGCGCGACGAGCGGGTGAACGCCCGGTTCAACGGGCGCAACGCCGTCGCCATGGGTGTCGTCAAGCAGTCCACCGCCAACCCGCTGGACGTCTCCAAGGCGGTGCAGAAGACGTTGCCGGTGATCCGCGCCGGTCTGCCGGAAGGCATGAGCGTCGATATCGGCTACGACAGCTCCGTCTTCATCGCCGAATCCATCGACGCCGTCTTCCACACGATCCTGGAGGCGATCGTGCTGGTCGTCCTGGTGATCTTCTTCTTCCTGCGCTCGCTGCGGGCGACGCTGATCCCGCTGGTGACCATCCCGGTATCGCTGATCGGCGCCTTCG
>NZ_JCACHA010000151.1:0-3696 GCF_059503625.1 Skermanella sp. | reverse complement strand
CTTCTGCCGCTTCAGCACGCCTTCGTCGTCGCGAGCGCAAGAACATCACTTCGGGCGTCGCACACGTCAACGCGTCGTTCAACAACACCATGATCACGATCACGGACGCGCAGGGCAACACGATTGCCTGGTCGTCGTCGGGTTCGCAGGGCTTCAAGGGCTCGCGCAAGTCGACGCCGTACGCCGCCCAGATCGCTGCCGAGGACGCGGGCCGCAAGGCTCAGGAACACGGCATGAAGACCCTCGAGGTCGAGGTCAAGGGTCCCGGTTCGGGGCGTGAGTCGGCTCTGCGCGCTTTGCAGTCGGTCGGTTTCGCGATCACCTCGATCCGCGACGTCACTCCGATCCCGCACAACGGCGTTCGCCCGCCGAAGAAGCGCCGCGTCTGATTTATCAGGACGGCATTCTTTCCGGGCAGCCTTTTCGAAGGGTAACCTTCCAGAGGTTCGTCCAGGAGGCGTAAACTACCGCGCCTCCGGTTGCCCGTCGTTCCGGGAAAGCCGACCGTAGAGCCATCATGGTCGGTAAAGCATGGGAACGGCGGCCGAAATTGCCGAGATCCTTCCTGATTCGGGAGGGGTATCGGCTTTTCTGCGTTGGCAGGCCGGGGTGGCGCGTCAACCCGATGGCATGAGGTTACAAGACGTGATCCAGAAGAATTGGCAGGAGCTGATTAAGCCGAACAAGCTCGACATCCAGCCGGGCGACGATCCGCAACGGGTCGCGACCGTGGTTGCCGAGCCGCTTGAGCGCGGTTTTGGTCTCACTCTCGGCAATGCGCTGCGCCGCGTGCTGCTGTCGTCGCTTCAGGGTGCCGCCGTCACCTCGATCCAGATCGAAGGTGTCCTGCACGAGTTCTCGTCGATCCCCGGTGTTCGGGAAGATGTTACCGACATCGTCCTTAACATCAAGACAATGGGTCTGCGCCTCCACGGCGACGGTCCCAAGCGGATGCGCCTGCGCGCGGAAGGCCCTGGCGAAGTCACGGCCGGCATGATCGAAACCGGTCCGGACATCGAAGTGATGGACCCGGAACTGGTGATCTGCACGCTCGACAACAGCGCCCGCCTCGTGATGGAGCTGACGGTCGAGAACGGCAAGGGCTACGTTCCGGCCAGCCAGAACCGTCCGGAAGACGCACCGATCGGCCTGATCCCGGTCGACGCGCTGTTCGCGCCGATCCGCAAGGTCTCCTACAAGGTCGACAACACCCGCGTCGGTCAGGTCACCGACTATGACCGGCTGTCGATGCAGGTCGAGACCAACGGCGCCGTTTCGCCGGAAGACGCGGTGGCCTTGGCCGCCCGCATCCTCCAGGACCAGCTCCAGCTCTTCATCAACTTCGAAGAGCCGACCCATGCGGTCGCCGAGGAGCGGGGCGAAGAGCCGCCGTTCAACAAGAACCTTCTGCGCAAGGTGGACGAGCTGGAACTGTCGGTCCGGTCGGCCAACTGCCTGAAGAACGACAACATCGTCTATATCGGCGATCTGGTGCAGAAGACGGAAGCGGAAATGCTCCGCACTCCGAACTTCGGCCGCAAGTCGCTGAACGAGATCAAGGAAGTCCTGTCGCAGATGGGTCTGCATCTGGGCATGGAAATCCCGAATTGGCCGCCCGAGAACATCGAAGAGCTGGCCAAGCGTCTCGAAGAGCCGTACTAAGCACCACCTACTACCATCACATCCCGTCCACCGTACCGGCACCCGCATTTCGGCGGGCCGGGCGGTGGATTTCACCATCGGTTTCGTGAGCGAAGCCACGCCAGAGGAAGGAGCACGCAATCATGCGTCACGGTATGAGCGGTCGGAAATTCAATCGCACCTCCAGCCACCGCAAAGCCATGTTCAGCAACATGGCCGCGGCGCTGATCAAGCACGAGCAGATCAAGACCACCCTTCCGAAGGCGAAGGACCTGCGTCCGATCGTCGAGAAGCTGATCACGCTCGGCAAGAAGGGTGGCCTGCACAACCGTCGTCTGGCCTATGCTCAGCTGCGTGACGATGTCGTCGTCGCCAAGCTGTTCGGCCCGATCGCCGAGCGCTACAACCAGCGTCCGGGCGGTTATACCCGTGTCCTGAAGGCGGGCTTCCGCTATGGCGACGCGGCGCCGCTGGCGTTCATCGAGCTGGTCGATCGCGATGTCGCCGCCAAGGGCCTGGACAGCGGTCCGGTCCAGGTCATGGACGAGGACGAATCCGAGGGTTGATCTGTCCATCCCCGGGGTGACACAAAGGAAGGCGGCTCCCTTGGGGCCGCCTTTTTTGTTATGCAGCTTTCACCATCTTTATAAATATCCAGTTCGTCCCAGGGGAAACGCCATGGCAAGTATACGCTCGGCACTGGCAGCATGCTGTTTATTGCTGGCTGCATGCGCGCCGACAGGCAAGGCCTCGCACCGAGACGTTTCCAATCCGCCGCCTCCAGCCGGTGAGAGTCTCGGTCACCGGGATGGATCGCCGATCGATCCTCCCAGTGATGAGTTACGTGGGAATTCGACCCAGGACGACCGATACTCATGCCGCCGGTCCTGCAATCGGGACTATTCGGTCTGCTCGGATACCGCGGCGGCCCGGCGCGACGATACCGGTCGGACCAGGTCCTATTCGGCAAGCACCTGCGAGCGTCAGTTGAACATGTGCTTCACACGCTGCAATTAGTCTTTCAGACGCCATGAGACGCCGGCGCCCCTTCCTCCTTCGCTGCCGAATGCCTAAATGCCTTCCATGATGTCGCCGCTCCATCCCCTTCGCCTGATCCTCGTCCTCGCAGTCCTCCTGGGGCTTGGGGAAACCGGGTATGCCCAGCAGCGGACGCTGCCCGACTCCCGCCAGCAGATCAGCCTGTCTTTCGCTCCGCTGGTCAAACAGACGGCGCCCGCCGTGGTCAACATCTACACCAGGCGCGTCGTCCAGCAGCGGGTCTCGCCGCTGTTCGACGATCCTTTCTTCCAGCGCTTCTTCGGGCAGTCCAATCCCCTGGGCATGCCGCGCGAGCGGGTAGAGCGGTCGCTTGGCTCCGGCGTGCTCGTTGCCGCCGACGGGCTGATCGTCACCAACGATCATGTCGTCAAGGACAGTGACCAGATCACGGTCGTTCTGGCCGACCGGCGCGAGTTCGAAGCGAAGGTCGTTTCAACCGACTCCAAGACCGATCTCGCTATCCTGCGGATCACGCCGCCACGGGGAGAAAAGCTGCCGTTCCTGGCGCTGCACGACAGCGACGAACTCGAAGTCGGCGATCTGGTCCTGGCGATCGGCAATCCGTTCGGCGTCGGCCAGACCGTGACAAGCGGGATCGTTTCCGCTCTGGCGCGGACGGCGGTCGGAGTCAGCGACTTCAACTTCTTCATCCAGACCGATGCGGCGATCAATCCCGGCAACTCGGGCGGCGCGCTGGTGTCGATGGACGGACGGCTGGTCGGCATCAATTCCGCCATATATTCGCGAAGCGGCGGTTCCCTGGGTATCGGCTTCGCGATTCCGTCGAACATGGTGCGGACGGTGATCGATGCGGTGGCCGGCGGCGGCAAGCTGGTCCGGCCCTGGCTCGGCGTCGACGGGCAGACGGTCACGGCGGATATCGCCAGTTCGCTTGGATTGAGCCGGCCCGCCGGTGTCCTGGTCAACGCGCTTGACCCCAGGAGTCCTGCAGCCATCGCCGGATTGCGGGTCGGCGACGTCATCACGTCGATCAAC
>NZ_JCACHA010000150.1:0-3697 GCF_059503625.1 Skermanella sp. | reverse complement strand
GGGCTGGCGATGATCAGTCCTTCGACCGGATGTCCCAGGTTCTCCAGGTGTTCGACAGTCGGCTGAAAGCGCGACCCCGGCCCGGCCAGCATCTCCACCGGGGTCACGCCCAGCGCGGTCAGGATGTTCCGGTAAGCCGGATAGCTGGGAGCCGCCATCGCCACCCGGTCGCCGGGTTCGAATGCCGCCAGGAAACCCAGCAGAAAGCCGGCGGACGAGCCGGTCGTGACCACCACCCTGCGCTCCGGCACCACGATGCCGTAGCGGTCATGATAGAAGCGGGAAATCGCGGCGCGCAGCGGCGGGATGCCGAGGGCGTCGGTGTAGCCAAGGCGGTCGCCGTCGAGGGCCCGCTTCGCCGCCGCGATCACGGCTGCCGGCGCTCCGGAGGATGGCTGCCCTACCTCCAGATGAAGCACGTCGCCGCCAGCCGCTTCGCGCTCCGCCGCGGCCCGCATGACTTCCATGACGATGAACGGGGAGATCGCGCCCCGTTTGGCGACTTTCAGAGACATAGCCTGACCTGACATAAAAACAGTAAACCTGAACCGAACTTCGGGAAGCCCTGGCGCCCGCCAAGGCTCCCCGTCCCCAAGCCGTCCTAGTTGATGGTATAGGCGAGGCCGAATCCGCGAGGATCGGTAGCGGCGGCGCAGGACCTGCCTCCGGTGCTGCGATCGACCTTGCAGCTGACCAGATTGACTCGCCCAAGTGCCTGTACGCTGTAGATCTCGCCCTCGACACCAGCGGCGGAACGTTCGGCGGTTTCCTCGATCAGCGTGCCGCCGGCGGGATCGGGCGCCAGCCGGGGAGCCGCAACGGCTTCCTGAGCGCTCATTCCTTGCTCCAGCACTCTCAGGGCGACATTGACGAGTGCGGCCGGTGCGGCACCCGCCCCTTCCTCGCCCACGCCGACACCGATCAATCCGGCATTGCCGGCGAACAGCGGGTGGTTGAGGCTCGGGTTGACCATGATGGCCGGACCGCCGACGCCACGCGCCCCGGTGGCCTTCGCCTGCATGATCCCGGTGCCCGGGATCATCTTGCCGGTGCCGAAGGGCCCGCCGAGCGAGAAGGTGCAGGCGACGGCCTGACCGAACTGGTCGAAGCTGACCAGACCGGCGGTCGGCGGCCCTTCCGGCTCGACCTTCTCCAGGGCCTTGATCAGTCCGGCATTGCGCCGGCCATCCGGCGCTGATGCCGCGTCCCGCAGCGCTCCGGCGGCCGGCGCGCCGTTCGGCACGCTGGCGAAACGCATCACGTCGTTGCCATGCTGCACGTCGTCGGTCTGCCGCCATTGCGCCTGATAACCGCTCAGCTTCCCGGGATCGATCCCCAGTCCGGCCGCGATCTTCTCGCCCAGCTGGCCGCTGTAGAACCCGCCAGCCCCGCGCTGCCTCAGCTGTGACAGGACATTGGCCAGATCGTTCTGCTGAAGGCTCTGCCCTTCGCCCGGCGGGGTCGCGCCGGTCGGCAGGAACACGGCCTTGGCTGCCTGATCCTCACCCGCGATGCCGCCGAAGACCTGGAGGTCGCGAGCGAGCGCCCGCGAGATCTGGGTATCGAATCGCGCCTTTGCCTCCGCCGGGACGATCAACTGCTCCCACCGCATCTTGCCGTGGGCCGCGTGCAGCGCGGCCATGCCGCGCACCAGACCGGGCACCGCGACACCGGCGTCGTCGGTGCCGGTAGCGGAATGCGGCAGGAAATCGAGCGTGCGGGTCTGGCTGCTGGTCGCGTCATGGACGACGCAGACGCCGCCGCCGCCCAGGCCGACGCGGGTCGGCAGCGTGACGGACATCGCCAGCGCCATGGCGGTCGCGGCATCGACCGCATTGCCGCCCTGCGACAGGATATCGCGGCCGATCGCAGCCGCGCGCGGCTCGTCGGCGGCGATCCCGGCATTGACCTGATGGGCTCCAAGGCGTACCGGCTGATTGGAAGCGCAACCGGCAAGTGCTGCGGCGGCCATGGTAAAAATGCCCAACCGTTGCCAGATTTGCGTATAAGCTAGGCGACTGGCCGGCAATCGGCGTGTGGGAGAAAGCATGGCTTTGCGTTTACCGCGGAAACTGGTGGTCAAGGTTCGTATCCTGGCCGTGGCTTTTGCAGCCGTGGCAATGGTGGGTATGTCGGCTGCACCTGCGGAAGCGCAGCAGCAGCAGCGGCGCCTCCAGTTCATCCGTGACGCCGAGATCGAACATATCATCCGCACTTACGCGGAGCCAATCTTCGAAGTCTCGGGCATCAACGGCGACAGCGTGGAAATCGCGCTGGTAAAGGACAGTTCGCTCAACGCCTTCGTGGCTGGCGGCATGAACCTGTTCATCCACACCGGGCTGCTGCTGGAAAGCGAGAGCCCCGGCGAACTGATCGGCGTCATCGCCCACGAAATAGGCCATATTGCCGGCGGCCACCTGATCCGCTCGCAGGAAGCGATGGAAGGTGCCTCGGCCCAGGCCATCCTCAGTGCGCTTCTCGGACTCGGCGCCGCCCTCGCCACCGGGGAGGCCGGCGCCGGAGCCGCCATCCTGGGAGGCGGCACGGAAATGGCGCGCCGCTCCTATCTGGCCTATAGCAGGGCACAGGAAAGCACCGCCGATCAGGCGGCGCTCGGCTATATGGATCAGGCCGGCATCTCGGCACGAGGGCTGCTGAATTTCCTGGAGAAGCTCGGCAACCAGGACCTTCGCCCGACCGACAGGCAGGACGCCTTCGTCCGCACCCATCCGCTGACCCTCGACCGCATCGAGAGCGTGCGCTACCACGTCGAGCACTCCAGGGTCTCCGACAAGCCGTTGCCGGCCAGCTATGACGATATGCATGCACGCATGCGCGCGAAGCTTCTTGGGTTCGTGCAGCCCCAGATCGCCCTCCAGCGGTTCCGCGAGTCCGACACCGCACTGCCGGCACGCTATGGACGCGCGATAGCCCTCTACCAGCGAGGCGACATCAAGCAGGCACTCCCCATGATCGACCAGTTGATCAAGGAGGAGCCGGACAACCCCTTCTTCCATGAGCTGAAAGGGCAGGTCCTGCTGGAGAACAGCCGCGTCGCCGAAGCGATCCCGCCGTACCGGCGCTCAGTGGAACTTCTGCCCGACTCGGCCCTGCTGCGCAGTTCGCTGGCGCATGCGCTGATCGAGTCCAACGACGACCGGGTATTGGACGAAGCGCTCCGGAACCTCAAGGTCGCTGCCGAGGAGGAGCCCCGCACGCCCTTCACATGGCGGCTGATCGCGACGGTCTATGGCCGGCAGAACCAGCAGGGCATGCTGTCCTATGCACTGGCGGAGGAGGCGATGGGGCGCGGCGACCGCGGCGTCGCCCGCTTCCACGCGGAGAAGGCGGAGCGCGAGTTGCCGACCGGGTCGCCGGGCTGGATTCGCGCCCAGGACATCCGGACGGCGACCGACCGGCCGCCCAAGCGCTGACCCGAAACGCCGATCCCAAGCGCCTATAGTGACGATCACATCGGCGTCAAATGTCGTACCGGCCCCAACCGGGGCTTGCCGCCAGCCGTCCGCTTTGACATCGTGCCGGAATTCTTTCTCGGAGAGACTCCAGATGCAGCGCCCCGCCAATTCGATCCGCACATCAGCCGCTGCCGTCCTGCTGGCCATGGCTTGCGCCGCACCTGTTTCGCCAGCCGCGGCACAACAGACCACGGCCGACAAGACAGCCATCGAGCAGATCG
>NZ_JCACHA010000149.1:0-3703 GCF_059503625.1 Skermanella sp. | reverse complement strand
CAGCGAATCACAGATGATCAGCAGTGGCTAGCTATTTCGCGGTCGGGACACTAGCGCAAAAGTCCGCTCGGCAACACGCTCCTCAAGCCCCTCGTTAGCAACGATCAGGGCACGCTCCCGCTTGCGGACCACCAAGGAAAGAGCCAGAAGGGCTAGTGTTGCAGGACCTGCAACGCCAAGTAGAGCTCGCAGTGTTGCGAGCCATGCCGTGACCACTTCCGACCTGCCGCGAGCCGCGGAGACGTAGACGGGCCACCCCTCCACCCGGCGGTAGGCGCCGATCCGCACCACGCCATCGATTCCCGAGGGCGCCACCACGAGAGCACGCTCAACCCCAGCGCCCATAGCTTTCAGCATGCCGCTGTCTGGTGAGAGCCGCAGTGGCAGCTGTTCGGGCGATGAGATCGAGCGGGACAAGACTTCACCGTCAATGCGGACAAGGGCGAGGGCATCGCCCGGCCGGCCGGATATCTGTCGCAACCCCGCGCCAATCTCCTCGATTTCGACCGACACGTTGGCCTGGCCGTCGAAGGTGCCGGGTGGAAGATCCGCATTACCCGTACCTCGGCGTGGTCGCGCCACGGCGAAGAAGAGGTTGTTCTCGAGGCGGCCTCGATAGACGCGGGTGATCGCGACAGCCGGCCGATCCGACGCAGACAGTATTTGGTGGAACTCGCGATCCGAGAAATTCGCCTCGCGGGGAACCGGATAGAGGCTGGCGCTGACCAGGAGGCGCCCAAAGCGATCGCCGACATAGGCCGTCTGGAGCTGCGGAGTTTCAGTAACGAGGGTGCGCAGCAACCGGTGAAGCTCGCCTTCGCGCGTCCGGATCTCCTCGTCCGTCAAGCCACGGAGAAGGTCGTTGACGCGGTCCACAGCGGTGCGATGCGCATCAAGAACGCGCCTTGCGTATTCAGCCGCCGCATCTGCCGTGCGCAGGACGTCTGCCTCAGCCTCGCGCCAGGTGCTGCGCCACGAGAGCCACGCCCCTAAGCCTGTGAGAAGAAGAGGCAGCGCCACGGCCGCGGCGAGCAGCAGGTTGATGGCAAGCGATCGTGTCGTTGAGTGCAGTGGCAGGGTGGACGGTGCGAAGAATGAGCCGCGCACTCCTAGAAGACTGGCGCGAGGCGCCGCCTGACGCGACCCTGGCAACCTCCCCTTAGCGCTCGCATGCGGCTCTCCCATGACACCCACGGCAGCTACTACCAGGCGACTGCATACAGCGCCGGCGGGTTCTTTGCGAGAGCCAGATGATTTGATGCACATCGCTCGCTTCCGGTACCCGGTCTGGCTTGTCAGGAGCGCTTGCCCGTGGGTGCGTGTGGTGGACGGATGGGCTCGACTGGCATTGCCGGGGTAGGATAGGGCCAGGGCCATGCCCGATCTCGTCGCGGGGCGCCCCGCTTACCATACAAAGCCAATGCTGACCGGCGGCACCACATTTCACGCCAGCACCACGGGGTGACGAGTTGGCCTGCCTACGAAGCTGGTCTGCGGGCACGCGGCAGCCTGACCTTGTGGTTCACGCTGGAGGCGATCAAGGCATGCGGGCTGAGCGGCAGACCACCCGGGCGGGCAGCCGCGCTACTCCGCCCTGGCGATCACCACAGCGCTGACCTTGCGGACGGTGTTCGACCTGGCGCTGCGCCAGACGGAGGGCTTTATGGTCTGCATCAACCTGCTTGGCCTCGACCTCGCCGTATCCGACTACAGCACGATGAGCCGCCGGCCGAGACGCTGGAGGTGCCGCGTCCTCGCCCTGGGCGCGAGCCCGTGCATCTGCTGGTGGACAGCACGGGATTGAAGCTCTGCGGCCCCGGCGAGTGGCTCGTGGGAAAGCACGGTACGGGACGTGGCGCGGGTGGCGCAGCTCCATCTTGCCACCGACGCTGACACCAGGCGGATCGTCGCGTCGGAGTTGACCGGCAAGGATACCGATGACGGCTCGCGGGTCGGGCCTTTGCTCAACCAGGTTGGCGGACCAGTGACGTCCTTCACCGGCGATGGAACCTACGACCGGGATGACGTTTACGCCGGGGTCGCCACGCGGCATCCGGCGGCCGGCGTCATCGTTCCACCCCGATTGAGTGCGGTACAGAGCGATACAGCTAAGACCGAGCCGACGCAGCGGGACCGACATCTGCAGACCATTGCCGATCGCGGCCGCATGGGCTGGCAGCGGGCGTCAGGGTACAACTGGCGTGCCCTTGTGGAGTCTGACATCTCGCGGTGGAAGCGCGTCATCGGCGACGGCCTACGCTCGCAGACCGACGGACGTCAGGAAGCCGACGTTGCCGTCGCCGTCGACGTGCTGAACCGCATGCTCGAACTCGGACGCCCGGAGTACGTCCGCCTCACATGAGCTTAGATCAGGGTAGGATGCCATGCGCCTACACCCGCGAGCCATGCAACACGGTGGCTGTGACGGTCAAGCCTGTGCCAAGTAGCGGCGTAATCACCCCAACGTCAGCGCTGCCAGCGCTGCGACTGCGGACAAGGTCAGCAGAAACAGCAGCCCAGTGCTAAACACCTGGCTGTGCTCTCGCCGCCGGCCTCGGCGGGTGAGCACCCAGCCGATCCGCACTCCCAGCTCGTTGTACGCTGGTTCTATCAGCCCCTCCCGCTGAGCCTGTGCCAGAGGGTTCGCTCTCATTCTTTGTCTGAAAATCCTAGAGATTTATAACGAACTTTCCGCTTCCCGCGC
The DNA here is from genome assembly GCF_059503625.1 of Skermanella sp. Taxonomy (NCBI): domain Bacteria; kingdom Pseudomonadati; phylum Pseudomonadota; class Alphaproteobacteria; order Rhodospirillales; family Azospirillaceae; genus Skermanella; species Skermanella sp. The sequence continues at coordinate 999 of NZ_JCACHA010000149.1, read as the reverse complement.
CTCGCGCCGGATACGATCCAAGGTGTCGTGGTACCCGCTGTAGTAGAGTCGTTCGGAGTATACGATCCAAGGTGTCGTGGTACCCGCTGTAGTAGAGTCGTTCGGAGTACGTGCGGGCGAGTAGGGAGTGCTCATACAGGCAGGGACGGCCTGCCAGTGCGTCAGCCTCACCCTGAGCGTAAGGCGTTTTGGCGTCACCTTGAGCACCGCGAACTTTGCCTTGACCAGGCCGAGCTGGAGCCGAATCACGCCTACCCACCCTACGACCGCGTTCCGGACCTATTGCTCGATAGCCAAGCAACATGACACCGCCTATCACAAGCGAGAGCAGCATCCCTGCGTAACTGATGCAGCAAGAATATCCGAGAATTTGGACTTCTGACATCATCGGCTGTGCACCAAGCCGCCATACCATTGCGGCTACGGCATCACAGCTTTCGTGTCAATAGTCCGCGCTTATCTCAATTTTGTTAAGTGCGAGCCAGGAGCTTGTGACGGGGCGAATAGGCCCCCGGTTTCCACCAGTGGTTCGTTCAGACCAGCCGATGCTGTGCCGCAGGACGGGCTTGGTTGAGCCAAGGTTTGGCCTGGGCCGAGGTCATTCATGCAGGTCTGCTAGTCCTCTGCATCGTAGCGCCGCATCGCGTCGCGTAACGCTTACCACTCCATACCTGTGAGGCACGTCGCCTTGAGGTCCGCGCAGGGGTCGGACAGGAACCATAGGCAACGCCAGGACAGGTTTCCGGGAGGCAGCAGCCGACACTGGCCTGCAGCAAAAAGCCTCGAGCGCCGAGCAGCAGCGCTGAGACCTCACGCCGTCCAAACACGCAGCTGTGTATCCATTTCGGATCGGCTTCCGTTTCGTGTGAATTTTTGGCTGGGGCCAACTGTCTTATGTCATTGCTGCGCTGCAAGGACGGTTGTGCATGCTCCTCCTCTCCACAAAACATGACGAAGGTTGGAGCCGCATTCGCCGCTTTGTTACTCGGATGCCGCGAT
>NZ_JCACHA010000148.1:0-3709 GCF_059503625.1 Skermanella sp. | reverse complement strand
TTCTGCGCCGAGTTCTGCGGCACCGAGCATTCCCGCATGACCGGCATGGTCACGGTCATGGAACAGGCCGACTACCAGCGCTGGCTCGACAGCGCCGGACCGGCCGAGACGCTGGCGGGACAAGGTGCGGCGCTGTTCCGCCAGTACGGATGCAGCGGCTGCCACGCAGCCGCCGGCACCGTCCACGCCCCACGCCTGGAGGGCCTGTTCGGCCGGCCGGTCCCCCTGGCCGACGGGTCCGTGGTCAAGGCGGACGAAGGCTATATCCGGGACTCGATCCTGCTGCCCAAGTCCCAGGTCGCCGCCGGGTATCCCGACATCATGCCCTCCTTCGACGGGCAGATCGGAGAGGAGGATCTCTTGAAGCTGATCAGCTACGTCAAGTCGCTGGGGAACATACCGGCCGCCGCCGGCGAAAGGCCCGCCCGATGACCGCCGCATCTCCCGATAGCTCGTCCCCCGATGCCGCATCCCCCGAGTCAACGGTCACCGCCCGGCCGGCCGCCGAACCGCCCAACTACCTGACGGAGGAAGGATCGACGCTGCGGTCCTGGCTGCTGACCCACGACCACAAGCGGATCGCGATCCTCTACGCGCTGACGATCACCGTGTTCTTCTTCATCGGCGGGGCGGCGGCGGCGCTGATCCGGCTCAATCTGGTGACGCCGCCGGGGATCTTCGCGGCGGACACCTATAACCGGCTGTTCTCGATCCACGGCATCGTGATGGTCTGGTTCTTCCTGATCCCGTCGATCCCCAACACGCTCGGCAACTTCCTGCTGCCGATGATGATCGGGGCAAAGGATCTGGCATTTCCCCGGATCAACCTGCTGAGCTGGTACCTGTTCGTCGCCGCCGGGCTGGTGGCGCTGTTCGCGGTCGTCGCCGGCGGCGTCGATACGGGGTGGACGTTCTACACGCCGTTCTCGACCATGTATTCCAACAGCTACGTGATCCTGGCGATTACGGCGGTGTTCATATCCGGCTTCTCCTCCATCCTGACCGGGCTGAACTTCATCGTCACGGTCCACCGGATGCGCGCGCCGGGCATGACGTGGTACCGGCTGCCGATCTTCGTCTGGTCGAACTATTCGACCGCGATCATCCTGGTCCTGGCGACGCCGGTGCTGGCGATAACGCTGGCGCTGCTGGCGGTCGAGCGGCTGCTGCATGTCGGGATCTTCGACCCGGCGCTGGGGGGCGATCCGCTGCTGTTCCAGCACCTGTTCTGGTTCTACTCCCACCCGGCTGTCTACATCATGATCCTGCCGGGCTTCGGCGTGATCAGCGAGGTCGTGCCCTGCTTCTCGCGGAAGCCCATCTTCGGCTACAAGTTCGTGGCCTGGGCCAGCGTGTCGTTCACGGCGGTCAGCTTCCTGGTCTGGGCGCACCACATGTTCGTGTCCGGCATGTCGCTGTATGCCGGGCTGGTCTTCTCGCTGCTCAGCTACATCATCGCCGTGCCGTCGGCGATCAAGGTGTTCAACTGGACCGCGACGCTGCACAAGGGCTGGATCAGCTTCGACGCGCCCATGCTCTATGCGCTGGGCTTCATCGGGCTGTTCACGACCGGCGGGCTGTCCGGCCTGTTCACCGCCAACCTCGCCTTCGACGTCCATGTCACCGACACCTACTTCATCGTGGCGCATTTCCACTACATCATGGTCGGCGGCATGGTCAGCGCCTATTTCGCCGGCCTGCATTTCTGGTGGCCGAAGATCACAGGGCGGCTTTACCATGAATGGTGGTCCAGGATCGCGGCGCTGCTGATCTTCGTCGGGTTCAACCTGACCTTCTTTCCGCAGTTCATCCTGGGCTACCTGGGAATGGAGCGGCGCTACGCTTCATATCCGCCGGAATTCCAGTTCTGGAACATCCTGTCTTCCGCCGGCGCGTCGATCCTGGCGCTGGGTTATGTTTTGCCGCTGTTCTACCTGACATGGTCGCTTTTCCATGGTCAGCGCGCCGGCGCCAACCCGTGGGCCGCGACCGGGCTGGAGTGGCGGACCCCATCGCCGCCGCCCAAGCACAACTTCGACAAGACGCCGACGGTGACCCGCCCGCCGTATCAGTACCATCCGGAACCGGAGCCCCAAGATGCCTGAGGTCATGCGAGAGGTCCGGCCGGAACCCCAATACGCCACGATGGAGCAGCAGGCCGAGGTCGCGGCGTTCGGCATGTGGGTCTTCCTTGCGACGGAGGTGCTGTTCTTCGGCGGCCTGCTGTTCGCCTATGCAGTCTATCGCGGAACCTACCCGGAGGGCTTCGCCGAGGCCGGCCGCCATACCAAGATCGTGATCGGCACGGTCAACACCGTGATCCTGCTGACCAGCAGCTTCGTCGTCGCTTGGGGCGTGCATCTGGCGGAGCGGGGGCGCGGGCGGGCGGTTGCGGTCCTGCTGGGCGTGGCGGCCCTGCTGGGCGTCGCGTTCCTGGGGCTGAAGGGCTTCGAGTATTATCAGGAATGGGACGAGGGGCTGGTTCCCGGCCTGCATTTCGCGGAGCAAGGTCCCCATGCCCAGGCCATGGAGCTGTTCTACCTGCTCTACTTCATGATGACGGGGATCCATGGGCTTCATGTCACGATCGGCATCGGCCTGCTTGGCACCCTGGCGGTGCGGGCGTGGCGCGGCGCTTTTTCCAGCGCCTATTACACGCCGGTCGAGGTCGCCGGGCTGTACTGGCACTTCGTGGATGTCGTCTGGATCTTCCTGTATCCGCTGATCTATCTTGCCGGAAGGAGCGGCGGATGAGGGACTACCTGCCGCCGCTGTCATTGGTGCTGACCTGGGCGGGACTGCTGGCGCTTCTGGCGGCCACGCTGGTCCTGGCCTATGTGCCGGTGGGATCGCTCAACCTTGCCGCCGGTCTTGGCTTTTCCGCGCTGAAGGCGCTGCTGGTCGCCGTCGTGTTCATGAAGCTGATGGCCAGCGGGCACTTGGTCAGGGTCACCGCCGCTGCCGGCCTGTTCTGGCTGGCGCTGCTGTTCGCGCTGGGGGCGACCGACTACCTGACGCGGACCACGGCGCCGACCGGCAGCTATACGCGCGGCCCCGTCGCGGAGGGAGGTTCCTGACGATGGCATCATCCGGCGAAACCCGCATCGGGGCGGCCGCGTCGGGAGAGGTGCGGCTGAGGGAAGCACGGCTGGGGGAGGCCGTGGAGCGGGCCCTGGAACATCTTCAGACCGGCCGCATGCTGGCGGACGAGGAGCTTTCCCGCAGCCCCGTGCATGGCGCGCATGTCGACCTGCTGCGCCGGATCCGGAGTTTTCACCGGGAGGTCCTGCTGCCGGCGGTAAATGCCAAGCGGCCCATCGTGGAGCATGTCGGCGCCCTGTGGCTGGAGGAGGATATCGATCCGCCGCACCAGATGCCGCGCGCCTTCGTCCGCTTCAGCTCGATCTCCACCGCAGCGCAGGCACCGCGCGCCTATATGACCTTCCATGTGGCGGAGGACGGGACGGCCCTGGTTTCGCGCAACTACGACACGCCTGTTAAAAACACGGATGTGACGGTCGGCCGGCTGGAAGACCTCACCCCTGAGGTGGTTTCCGCCGCGATCGACGACTTCCTGCTGCGGGCGCTGAACGCCTGACGGAGGGGGATCGGGGACGGGAGCCGGTGCCGATACGGGCGCGGTGGTCATGGCGGCTATGGGGCGAGACGATCTTCCGGATCACCGGGACATACCGTTGGGAAGCTTTTC
>NZ_JCACHA010000147.1:0-3713 GCF_059503625.1 Skermanella sp. | reverse complement strand
TCCAAGCACGACGTCGATATCGATCCGGAAAACCCGCTGACCCATTTCCGGCAGGCGAGCTGGGAAGAGGCGCTGGACGTGGCGGCCAAGGGTCTTGCCAAGATCCGCGACGAACGGGGCGGCGACGCGCTGGCCGGCTTCGGCTCCGCCAAGGGGTCTAACGAGGAAGCCTACCTGTTCCAGAAGCTGGTCCGCACCGGCTTCGGCACCAACAACGTCGATCACTGCACGCGCCTGTGCCACGCGTCGTCGGTGACGGCGCTGATCGAGGGCATCGGATCGGGCGCCGTGACGGCGCCGTTCATGTCGGCCAAGGACGCCGACGTGATCGTGATCATCGGCGCCAATCCGATCGAGAACCATCCCGTAGCCGCAACCTTCTTCAAGAACGCGGTCGAGCGCGGCGCCAAGCTGGTGGTAATGGACCCGCGCGGCCACGCGCTGAAGCGCTTCGCCACCCATATGCTTCAGTTCAAGCCGGGCCGCGACGTGGCGATGCTGAACGCCATGCTCAACGTCATCATCACGGAGAACCTGTACGACCAGCAATACGTCCAGGCCAACACGCAGGACTTCGATGAGCTGAAGGAGCACGTCAAGGACTACACGCCGGAACGGATGGCGGAGATCTGCGGCATCGAGGCCGAGGAACTGCGCACCGTGGCGCGGCTCTACGCCCGGTCCGAAGCCTCCATCATCTTCTGGGGCATGGGCATCTCGCAGCACACCCACGGCACCGACAACGTGCGCTGCCTGATCGCGATGGCGCTGACGACAGGACAGATCGGCCGCCCCGGCACCGGCCTGCATCCGCTGCGCGGCCAGAACAACGTGCAGGGCGCGTCGGACGCCGGGCTGATCCCGATGGTGTTCCCCGACTACCAGCCGGTCGACAACGTCATGACCCGCGAGTTCTACGAGGATCTGTGGGGCACCAAGCTGCCGGGCGAGCGGGGTCTGACCGTGGTCGAGATCATGGACGCTATCCATGACGACAAGATCAGCGGCATGTACATCATGGGCGAAAATCCGGCGATGTCCGATCCGGACGTCAACCACGCCCGCGAAGCCTTGGCCAAGCTCGACCATCTGGTGGTTCAGGACATCTTCCTGACCGAGACGGCGAAGTACGCCGACGTGGTGCTGCCGGCCTCGGCCTGGCCGGAAAAGGACGGGACCGCGACCAACACCAACCGTCAGGTCCAGCTTGGCCGCAAGGCCCTGCCGATGCCGGGAGAGGCGCGGGAGGACTGGGTGATCGTCAGGGATCTGGCGAACCGCCTGGGCCAGAACTGGACCTACAGCCATCCGCGCGAGATCTTCGCCGAGATGACCAAGGCGATGCCGTCGCTGGCGAACATCACCTGGGAGCGGCTGGAGCGCGAGGGCTCCGTCACGTATCCGTGCGATGCCCCCGACCAGCCGGGCCACGAGATCGTGTTCGGCAACGGCTTCCCGACCGAGACGGGCAGGGGCCGGCTGGTGCCGGCGGCGATCATTCCGCCGGCGGAGGAGCCGGACGCGGAATATCCGATGGTGCTGACGACGGGACGCCAGCTCGAGCACTGGCACACCGGGGCGATGACCCGCCGGTCGCAGGTGCTGGACGACCTGGAGCCGGAGGCGGTCGCCTATATGTCGCCCGCCGACCTGCGGAAGCTGGGCATCGGGGCCGGCGACCGGATGACGGTGCGGACCCGGCGCGGATCGGTCGAACTGGTGGCGCGCGCCGACTATGCCATCCCGACCGGCCTGATCTTCATGCCGTTCTGCTACGCGGAGGCTGCCGCCAACGTGCTGACCAACCCGCAGCTCGACCCCTTCGGCAAGATCCCGGAGTTCAAGTACTGCGCCGCGAAGGTCGAACCGGTGCGCGAGCACGCGGCCGCCGCGGAGTAAAACCCGGGCGCCGTGCGCGGTCCGCCCTTCGCCCCCTCCCAGGGCGGACCGCGCTTCTTTCCGACACGAGCAGACATTCCGCCGAACACACTGTCGAGGCGAGGCTCAAGCCCCCATGCGAAGCCAGGAAGAGACATTGATAAGGTCCGGCCCCGACTCCGATTCAGAACAGGCCGAAGCGAAGACGACCACCAAGCAGGCCGACCCGAAGCCATCTGACCCAAAGACCGTCGATCCCCGTTCGCAGACGGTCCAGTCGCTGGTTCGTGCCCTCAACATCATGAGCATCCTGGGCGAAGCCGACGGCCCGATGTCGCTGACGGAACTGGCCCGCGCCGCCGAACTGTCGCCCTCCACCGCCCACCGCCTGCTGACGACCCTTCAGCAGGAGCGCTACGTCCGCTTCGACAGCGGCACCCGGAGCTGGTACGTCGGCGTCCAGGCCTTCATCGCCGGCAGCGGCTTCCTGAAGACCCGCAACATCGTCGACCTCGCCCGCCCGCGCATGCGCCAACTGATGGATCAGGCGAGCGAAACCGTCAATCTGGCGATCATCGAGAACCACGAAGTGGTCTATCTGGCCCAGGTCGAATGCCACCAGATGATGCGAGCCCTGGCCCCTCCCGGCTCCCGCCTGCCGCTGCACTGCTCCGCCGCCGGCAAGGCTTTGCTGGCCCGCATGGCGCCGCAATACGTCAAGAGCCTGATGGAACAGCGCGGCATGCAACGCTTCACGGCAGCGACCCTGACGACGCTGGACGCGCTGGAGGCCGACTTGGAGGTCATTCGGACGCGGGCCTACGCGATCGACAACGAGGAGCACGCGATCGGGCTCAGGTGCGTCGCTGCGACGATCTACGACGAGCGCGCCCAGGCGATCGGAGCGCTGTCGGTGTCCGGGCCGAAAGCGCGGGTGACGGACGAACGCGTCGCAGCGCTGGGAGCGCTGGTGCGGCAGGCGGCTGCGATGGTGACGAACGAGCTGGGGGGCACGGCGCCGGGGTGACGGGGCTTATGTCCGGTATCGCAACGATCGCCGATGCGCTATCCTGCTTGTGATCCAGCGCAAACACAGGCATCGAGCAGCGGAACCGACATGCAGACCATCTCCGACAGTGAATTATCGAGTCGGGGCTTGGCGGCTCTGGAGAAGATGCTCGATAATGGGCCTGTCCATGTTATCAAGGATGACCGGCTAGGCTATGTCGTGCTGACCGAAGCCGAATATTCCCGTTTAAAGACCCGGCCAACCGCCAGCGCAGGCACCCGGTCCGGAGTATGGGACATCCTGTTGGGAACACCCGCTCCTGGCCTTCAACGCCGCAGCCGCGAAGGCATAGACGCCGATATTGCGGCGGAACGTGACTCCTGGGACGACCAGCGAGCCAAGGTTTTACCACTCTGGACCCTTTGTTCTCTCGGTTGTGGATGAGGGAGGGCCAGATTTCATTTGTCAGGTAAAATTGCTTTTCGGTCTTGGGCAAATTGCACCAAGATTTCAGTCCTCCTGTAATGAGCAGCAAGAAGCTTCAAGCTAACTTCGGGATCTTGTGTATGTTGATGTAGATCTTTAACGTTCTTGAAGCCCAAGAATTTCGAAAAGTCTATGCACATTTCATTTATTACCTTTCTCTCTTGCTGGGCAATTCGTATGTTTTCAAGCTCTGCTCGTGCTCGTGCTGTTTTCAGATCGGAAAGCGTCTTTTGAATAGCAGCGTATGCTTTTGCAGCTGCAACCGAAGACGCAGATAGGGCCGCTATTGATTGGGCAACCTGTATGGCAACATCAACATTAAGGATGAGGTCTAACCATC
>NZ_JCACHA010000146.1:0-3715 GCF_059503625.1 Skermanella sp. | reverse complement strand
CATGTTACGATCGAGCATGAGGGCAGGATCTACACTGGATCGTACACCACCGCGGATGGAATGGTTCACGTATCCTGCGGCACCGGATCAAAATCGATGCAAATCGGTCAAACCCCACCGGTAGTCCTGGCTCGACTACTTATCCGGCAGCTTGTTCAGGAGCAGCAGTCCTGAAAAAGAGCGTAGCTACAGTTCGGCCAGGATTCATCAGGAGCCGCGGGAGTCTTGATAGACTAGCCAGTCAAGACGGATAATCCACTGAGTATATCACTCGGATCCTGCGAACGACTCAGCACGTGGACGTCTGCCACGGTTCCTGATGCTCCCATGAAGCTGCGCCTATACGGTTAGCCAACTTCCACTTTGGTCAGGCTCCCAGACGGGCCTTGCTCATACGCAGCGTGACGACAACCCCTTCGGTTTGCCAGTCGAACGCGATGGTGCCGCCGAGCTGGCTGGAAACGCTTCTTGTGACCAGTTGGCTCCCGAAGCCCGAGGGCTTGTTCGAGGCTTCGACCGGCGGCCCGCCTGTCTCAGTCCAGATGATGACCACCTCACTGTCCTGCGCGGTGCATGACACGGCGACCGTGCCGCTTTCCCTCGAGAGCGATCCATACTTGATCGCGTTCGTCGCCAGCTCGTGGACGACAAGGGCCAGCGTCGTGGCCGACGCCTCGCCGACCAGCAAGTCCGGTACGCTGACCTGGACCCGGGCGCCAATCGCTCCCTCGTCGTCGTACGGCCCTAGAAGAACGGCGAGCAGTTCGCCAAGGACAGCGGCCCCCTTCGGCTGGCTGAGAACGGGACGGACGAGGTCGTGCGCACGGCTCAGCGCCGCAAGCCGCTGGGTCAGGTCGCGGTACATCTCCGCCGTCGTCGCCGTCGAACGTGCCGAAATTCCGGTGAGGGCCGAGGCGATGGCGAACAGGTTCTTGACCCGATGCGCCATTTCGTTCGCGATCATCTCGCGGGCTTCCTCGGCCAGCTTGCGCCCGGTCACGTTGAGGAAGACCCCGAACATCATCCGCCCAACAATGCCCTGGTCATCGCCCCTGCCGCGCGCCGATATCCACCGGACCTCCGCGCCGTGCAGGATGCGGAAGTCTATTTCATAAGCGCCGAAGATCTCCCGCGTCGCCGCGAAAGCGGCCCTCACCCTATCCAGGTCCTCCGGATGGATGCAGGCGGAAAGATCCTCAAAGGTCGCAGCCTCAACGTCTACTCCCCACAGGTCATGGGCGCGCTCGTCGAGGGCGATCTCGTCGGTGTCAACATTCCACGACCACAGCGCGACGCCGGCCGCATCGGTGGCGATCCGCAGCCGGTGGGCGTCCCACACCGCGGGACCTGTTCGTTTCCCTGACATCGCCCTGATTCCAGTGGTGAAAGGTTTTGCGAGTGGCTTGGCCAGCCGCCGACCTACTTTGCCATAGGCCCGATCATTGGTGCCCGAACATAGTCAGCCGGTTTCCCGTCTGCATCCAGTAGTCAGATCGGTACCGCCATTCCCTTGGCGGTCGCGTTCTATGGCCCTCCTGACGGGATAGCCTGCCGCTATGATGAAGATGTTCAGGTCAAAGGCTCGACGGCATCACACCGTCAGACGATCCCGGTACCGAGCCAGAACGTCTTCCGGGAGAAGCCCTCTGCTGACCAGTTCCTCCACCGACTTGAAGGGGCAGCTCGGCAGGATGCGTTTGGCCCTTGCCTTGCCGATGTGCTTCAGGCGGAGCAGATCGTCACGCGGCGCCTGGTTGATGTAGACCGTCCCAGTGGACCCCGACTGCGCCTGCTCAGCCCGCGTGGTCTTTGCGCTGGACGGTTTAGCCCGCTTCCTGTCGCTATCCGCTCCGTCACCGCGGAGGGTGTTGTAGGCAACGGCGGCACCAATGGCGCCGACGGCTCCGACCAGCGTCTTCCTGTCCAATTCCATTCTCGATCCCCCAATTATCGAAGGAGGTAACGCTTCTGAGATGGGTTGCGTTCCACCCTGGTATGATCAGCGCGGCGAAGAGCACAGGTCAGAGGGTCGGCGGTCTTATGTATCAGCCGCCACCAAGAGTGGCTTGCAAGATACCTCTGGCATGAGGAGCATAACTCCATCCTTTCAAAAGGATACTGACTATCGCCGAACCGCATGTGGTTGCCGCTTCGAAGAACAAGCGAGCTGAGCTATCCGGCAGCATCGCCGATCTGGAGAAGGGGATCGGTCAGCACCGGGCAGATTTGCGGAATGTCGACGCGGTTCTGCGGCTGTCTGTCCAATGCCATTACCTGCTCCTCAATTTATCGAAGGAGGTAATGTTTCCGAGATAGGGCAAACTCCATCCTGGTGTGGTCAAGAAAACGAAGAGCGCACGTCAGAGTTAGGAAATTTCCATCTCGCCGGGAGCAGTAAACATGGTCAGGAAAGGTGAGTCATTGACCTGGCAAAGGAACAAAATTCTTTAGTGAATGTTAAGATGACTGCGGGCAGTATCAATTTTTCCTCTCTTTCAGCTTATGAGCCGAGCCTCCGATGCATATGACTGCCACGATGGCCGACACGATGTTGCACACCGCGATCACAGCGGTGCAGCGGGGGGACGAAGGCTTTTACCGGGTTCTCGACGCGCTTCCGGCGGCGGTTTATGTCACGAACGCAGGGGGCGTGATCACCTACTACAATCGTGCCTGCATTGCCTTCGCCGGGCGCACGCCGCTCATTGGGCAGGACAGCTGGTGTGTCACCTGGAAACTTTACACCGAAGACGGCCGGTTCCTTCCCCATGATCAGTGCCCGATGGCTGTTGCCCTACGCGAGCGGCGTGCCATCAGGGGAGTCGAAGCTGTAGCCGAGCGTCCGGACGGCACCCGGCGCAATTTTCTGCCGTATCCCACTCCTCTGCTCGATGGCGACGGCAAGCTCGTAGGGGCGGTCAACATGCTCATCGACGTGACGGACCGAAATCAGGCACGGGCGCTGCGGGCGCAGGCGGTAAAATGTCGCCGACTTGCTGCGGCGATCTCCGATCATCAAACCACGAACACGCTGAACTCCATGGCCGTCGAATACGAGGAGCAGGCGCTCAAGCTGGAGCGCTCGAACTGATGAGGCCGACGGCGGTCTGAGGCAGTCATCAACAGGATGTCTGCGGTCGGCCCTGCAGAATAAGCCACCGATGACAATCGTGAGCGCGAACGATCGGGAGCCTGATAATGGTGTCGGCCGTGATGGCGACGGCTTCGATATGACTGCCATGCGCTCCTTTGATCTTTTTGTTGAGGCTGCAACCAAATTCGTCGCCATATGTTGCACTGCACAATAGCCATGGCGGCAGTGGCCAACATGGCAGCAAGGGAGCGAGGCGCCGTCCACATATGAACGGAACGGCACGATGCTTAAGACGGTTTCCATGTCATGCCCGTCAAGGCGCTCTGTTACCGCCTGGTCGACAGCCTCGCCAACCGGCTCGAGGAGCGGCGTGCACAGGTCGAATTCGCATTGATGACGCCGCGTGAACGCTTCGATCTCGACGTTGCGCACGGCAACCTCATAGTGTCGGAGTTTGCCCGCATGTCGCAGCGTGGCGAGACAATCCCAGCCGGCAACTAGGCGAGACATCAAAGTCGCATAGCCTGTGGCACAGATAATCCATATGCGGTATGTCTGAAGCGATCTCAGGAGTTTATCAACGGGCTGCTAAATAAACGTCAGGAGGATCACCGTGTCACG
>NZ_JCACHA010000145.1:0-3718 GCF_059503625.1 Skermanella sp. | reverse complement strand
GATGGAGGTGCCGCCGATGGCCCAAGCAGCCGTTATTTCACAGCAGCCGGGCTCCGGCCCGGATGCGCAGTCCGCGGCGGTGGCGCTTGAGGGGGTGAAGATAACCTTCGACCTGCCGGACGGCGGGGCTTATCAGGCGGTCGCCGCGACCGATCTGGCCGTGCGCCGCGACGAGTTCGTCGCCATCGTCGGGCCGACCGGCTGCGGCAAGTCCACGCTGCTCAATGCCGCCGCCGGCCTGCTCAAACCCGCTTCCGGCACCGTCACCATCTTCGGCGAGCCCTTGGCCGGGCTGAACCGGCAGGCGGGTTATCTCTTCCAGCAGGACAGCCTGATGCCGTGGAAGACGGCGCTCGAGAACGTCGCTATCGGGCTGGAGGTCGCGGGCGTTTCCAGCAAGGAAGCGCGCGGCCGGGCGCGGGAGTGGCTGGGCAAGGTCGGGCTGGGCGCCTTCGGCGACCGCTACCCGCACATGCTTTCGGGCGGCCAGCGCAAGCGCGTCGGCCTGGCCCAGGTGCTGATCCGCGACCCGAAGATCATCTTCATGGACGAGCCGTTCGGGCCGCTGGACGCGCAGACCCGCCTGATCATGGGCGACCTGCTGCTGGGATTGTGGTCGGCCGACCGCAAGGCCGTCATGTTCGTCACCCACGACCTGGAAGAGGCGATCTCGCTGGCCGACCGGGTCGTCATCATGTCCGCCGGCCCCAGCGCCCGCATCATCGGCGACTACCCGATCGCGATCCCGCGCCCGCGCGACATCAGCGAAATCAAGCTCGATCCGCGGTTCCTGGCCGCCCACCGCGAGATCTGGCACGCCCTCAAGGAGGAAGTCCTGAAAGGCTACCGGCAAAGCAACGGAGGAGCGTGACGATGAAGCGGGCGAAACTCCTCCTTCTCCAGGTGCTCGTCGCCGTCGTCGCGATCGTGATCTGGCACCTGATCTCGGCGACCACGCTGTTCGGCGATCCCAAGACGATGCGGTTCTTCTTCTCGACGCCGGCCGACGTGGGCAGCCGGATCGTCCAGTGGGTGACGGGCGGCACGGTCTGGTACCATTTGGGCATCACGCTGCTGGAAGCGGCGCTGGCCTTCGTGATCGGGTCGGTCGGCGGCATCCTGATCGGGTTCTGGTTCGCCAGGCGCCCGCTGGTCAACGCCGTGTTCGATCCCTACGTCAAGGCGGCCAACGCCCTGCCCCGCGTCGTCCTGGCGCCGATCTTCGCGCTGTGGCTGGGCCTGGGCATCTGGTCCAAGGTGGCGCTGGGCGTCACGCTGGTCTTCTTCATCGTGTTCTTCAACGTCTACCAGGGCGTCAAGGAAGTCAGCCCTTCCGTCCTCGCCAATGCCCGGATGCTCGGCATGAACGAACGGCAGCTGCTGCGCCATGTCTACCTGCCGTCGGCGCTGAGCTGGATGTTCTCGTCCCTGCATACGTCGGTCGGCTTCGCGATGGTCGGCGCCGTGGTCGGCGAGTACCTGGGATCGTCCGCCGGCCTCGGCTACCTGATCCAGCAGGCGGAAGGCGTCTTCGACGTGACGGGGGTCTTCGCCGGCATGTTCGTCCTGACGGCCTGCGTCCTGGTCATCGACTGGCTGGTGACGAAGGTCGAAAACCGGCTTCTGGTCTGGCGTCCGCAGCCGGCCATGGCATCCAACTGATCCAGCCGGCCGATCCATAAACAATAATCATGAGAATGAGGGAGCGATGATGAGATTCACGGGAATTCTGGCGGCAGCGGGCATGCTGCTGGCGCTGGCGGGCACCGCCGACGCCCAGGAAAAGAAAGACATCACGCTCGGCGTCGGCGGCAAGCCGCTGCTGTATTATCTACCGCTGACCATCGCCGAGCAGAAGGGCTTCTTCAAGGAAGAAGGCCTGAACGTCTCGATCAACGACTTCGGCGGCGGCGCCAAGTCGCTCCAGTCGCTGATCGGCGGCTCGGTCGACGTCGTGACCGGCGCCTACGAGCACACGATCCGCATGCAGCAGAAGGGCCAGGAGATCCAGGCCGTCGTCGAGCTGGGCCAGTTCCCCGGCATCGTGCTGGCGGTGCGGAAGGATCTGGCCGACAAGGTCAAGTCCGCCGCCGACTTCAAAGGGCTGAAGATCGGCGTCACGGCGCCCGGCTCCTCCACCGCGCTGGCGGCGCAGTACGCGCTCGTCAAGAGCGGCCTAGCACCGACCGACGCGGCGCTGATCGGCATCGGCGGCGGTGCCAGCGCCGTCGCCGCCATGAAGCAGGGTCAGGTCGACGTGATCTCGCACCTGGACCCCGTCATCTCCAAGCTGGAAACGGACGGCGACATCTCGGTCCTGATCGACACCCGGACGGCAGAAGGCAGCAAGAAGCTGTTCGGCGGATCGAACCCGGCCGCCGTGCTCTACGCCAAGAGCGACTTCATCAAGGCCAACCCGGAAACGATGCAGCGGCTGACCAACGCCTTCGTCAAGTCGCTGCACTGGATCGCCAGCGCCAGCCCCGAGGACATCGCCGCCGCCGTCCCCGCCGAATACCATCTCGGCGACAAGGACCTGTATATGAAGGCGGTGCAGGGCTCGAAGGAAAGCTATTCCAAGGACGGCATCGTCACCAAGGAAGGCATGGACAGCATGTACAACATGCTGAAGACCCTGGAGCCGGAATTCGCCAGCGCGCAGATCGACCTGAACAAGACCTTCGATCCGCAGTTCGTGAACAAGGCCCCGAAGCAGTAACGGTCATGGGAGGGGGTGAGGCATCGCCTCACCCCGCCGCCGCTATCGCACTCCCGGTCTTCGACCCGTTCGGCCGCCCCAGCGCCTCGCTGATCCAGGCCCCCGTCGCGGCCAGCGCCCTGAGATCGACGCCGCTGTCGATCCCCAGCCCGTTCAGCAGATACACGACGTCCTCGGTCGCGACGTTGCCCGACGCTCCCTTGGCATAGGGACATCCCCCCAGTCCCGCCACCGAGGCATCGACCACCGCCACCCCCGCCTCCAGGCAGGCATGGATATTGGCCAGCGCCTGTCCATAGGTGTCGTGGAAGTGGACCGCGAGCTTCTCCAGCGGCACGACCCCGGACACCTGCTCGACCAAGGTCCGCGCCTTGCCCGCCGTCCCGACGCCTACCGTGTCGCCGAGCGAGATCTCGTAGCAGCCGAGGTCGAGCAGCGCCTTCGACACGCGGGCGACTTCCGAGACCGGGACCTCCCCTTGATACGGGCAGCCGAGCACGCAGCTGACATAGCCGCGCACGCGGATGCCCTGGGCCAGCGCCGCCTCCGCCACCGGACGGAAGCGTTCCAGGCTTTCCGCGATGGAGCAGTTGATGTTCTTGGCGCTGAAGGCTTCCGACGCCGCCCCGAAGATCGCGATCTCCCCGACGCCGGACGCCACCGCCTGCTCCAGCCCCTTCATGTTGGGCACCAGCACGGGATAGCCGACGCCCGGCCGCCGCCGGATGCCGGCCAGCACCTCGGCCGTGTCGGCCATCTGCGGCACCCATTTGGGCGACACGAAGGCCCCGGCCTCGATCGCCGGCAGTCCGGTATCGGACAGGCGGTCGATCAGCTCGACCTTGACCGCCAGCGGGACGGTCGCCTTCTCGTTCTGGAGCCCGTCGCGCGGTCCCACTTCGACGATCCGGACATGCGGGGGGAGCGCCATCGTCACGCCTCCTCGAAGACGATCAGTTCGGCGCCGTCCTCGACCTGATCGCCGACGGCGTAGCGGAC
>NZ_JCACHA010000144.1:0-3720 GCF_059503625.1 Skermanella sp. | reverse complement strand
GCCGCAGAAGCACAGACACCAGATCGCCATGATCGCCTTGCGCAGCGCCGCCCCGGTGAGCGAAGGCTTCGGTCCCGAACGCGTCGGCTTCGTGCCGTCCGCCTCCATCACTGCGAGTTCCGCCAGAACGTCATCCACGAAGGCATCGACGTCACTGAAAGCATCCCAGGACGCCGGAGAAGTCCTGGCGGTTCTGACGGCGGTACCCATATGCTGCTGGCTCGGTGGCTGTTGACGACGACCCCGACATAGCCCGCCAATCTCCCACGCGTCAGCCCTCTTTCAGCTCAAAGTAGCATCCCGGTCGGCACAGGACGGCACGCTCCGTCTGCAAACAAGCTCTGAAGGTCGATCACGGCACGTCCTGACGGAATCAGCCGCAGGACGATGCCTTTGGGGCAACCATCCTGCGGTGAGGTGCACCTTGACGTCAGTGCTACTGAGTGGTATCAGCTTTCCAGGAGGTGAGCATGACGGTCAAGACGTCGATCTCTTTGACGGACGAACAGGAATCATACGCCCGAAGCCTTGTGAATGCCGGTCGTTATTCCAGTCTCAGCGCAGTGCTCCAGCAAGGGCTCGAAATGCTCAGGCGCGATAATGAAACGCGAGATGCAGAGATTGCCGGCTTGCGGGCACTGATCGACCAGCGTCGCTCGGCAGGTTTCGTCTCTCTCGAGGAAAGCGAGCGGGAGATCGATGCGATGCTCGAGAGGAAGAGACGGGATCGTGCCGCTCTATAATGTCCTTCCGGCCAGAGGTGTCGTACGGGACTTCACGTTGATTGAAGATTTCCTCTTCAAGACCTACCGGGATCTGGGGGACGATCCCGAGGAAGCGGGCGGTCGTGCGGCCGCCCGAATTAAGGCGGCCCGTGCCTACATGCGAACGTTCGAGAGGAACCCCCATCGGGGCACCGAACATCCCGAAATCCGGCCGGGTGTGCGCACAGTGACCAAGGAGAAATTCATTTGCTATTTCGAGATCAATGAGACCGAGTCCGAAGTGATGATTTTCGCCGTCTTTTTCGGAGGAGAAGATCACCGACAGAAAATTATCGACCGGCTCCAGACCTGATCCGAACAGCCCCTCCTATCGGGAGCGTCGAGAGAAGCCATGGGGCTCCTCCATCAGTGTCAGCGCAACGATGGTGCCTCAGACCTCGTCGCTCCATAGCTTCTCTCGACGCTCCCCTCGCATGATGCTGCTAAATCGCGTCCAGTTAGAAATCTGTAGTGCCGGCCTACCAAGGCCGCCCGGAGGCCGAAGATCTAAATCGGAGTCTACGGATTCCTAACTTGAATCCGCCCCCCTATTACCGCTCTTCGGCGGCTGATCGAAAGGCCATTCACGGATTTGGCGCCCCTGCGCCCGGCAGGGCGCTCTTCTCGGCCGCTCGTGATCGCAGGTCGGTTTCGCGCAGCATCTTTCGCAGAATCTCGTCGCCGATGCTGTTGTCTTCCCGCAACCGCAACAGGGCCATGCGTTCGGCATCGAAGCCGTTGACCGGCGTGCTCTGCTCTGAATCGCCGATCGGGTGGGCTTCCCTCATGGCCCGCTCCGCCGTTTTCTCTTCCCGCTTCTCCTCCTCTTCCACCCCAAGCTCCGCACGGCGAACGGCTGGCCGCAGTGTCAGTCCCTGCACGACGATCGAACCGACGATGGTGAGAGCCGTCATGACGAGGATGAGATCGCGCTCGGCGAACGGGCGACCGTCAGGCAAGGCCGCGGGGAGCGACAGTGCCAGGACCAATCCGACTATGGAGCGTGTCGATGCCCATGTCATGACGCCCGCCGCCGCAGCCCTGGTCGTGCCGGACTGATCTTTCTGATCCGCCAATACCCGGTTCACCGGTGGCATGAGCGTAGTTACGAGGCCGGCCGCATACTGTACGGTCAGCACGATCGCAAGCAAGCCTCCGGCGCTGGCCGCCACCTGAAGGAAGGGCCATTCGCCCAGTGCCTTCATGGCAACCGGCATCGACCATCCGGCCAGGAAGAACAGTGCCGCTGACAGCATCAGGCTGGCCTGCTCCCAGAACGCCATCGAGGTGATCCGGGCTTCCGACGTGGACCGCGGTGCCCCGGTTTCTCTGTCTATGCGCACGGCGGAGACCACCAGCGCCGCCGTCATGATGACGACGGCGACGGAGAGGTCGAGCTCCTGGGCTACGACCGCCCCAAGGTAGGGCGTTGCCAGGGAGATGGCGATCTCGACCGGCGCTGGATCGGCCCGCTCGCGAAGCCATACGACGGCGCGGCCTATGGTCGCTCCGGCAACCGCTCCTCCAGCGAGATCGTAGGCGAAGCTGCCGAGGATCGTGACCGTGTCGGGCAATCCTTGGGACAGAGCCTTGATGGCCAGCGCGAAAGCGGAAAGCGCCACGATCCTGGAAACCATCTCCCGCGTCTTGAGCGCGTCGGCGATCGCCCGCGGAACATGGGGTCTGCCTTTCGCTTCGTGGAAGAGCCGGGTGTCGAAAACCGAAATGGTGATCGCGATCAGAAGGGCGCTGACCGGTGGCAATCCGGGAAGCAGGTACAGGACGCCGGTCGCGGCGGCGGCGATCGTGCCCAGAGTCAGGACAAAGCCGAGCAGCACGCCCGGAATCAGTGTGAAGCGGAGCAGGTGGAATGAGACGCGGACGGTCGCGGCATAGATGACCGGCGGCAGAAACAGGCCTATGATCAGTTGCGGATCGACGCTCATGGGTGGCAGTCCAGGGATGAAGGCAGCCGCAGCACCCATGGCGAAAAGTGCCAGGGAGGTCGGAATTCCGAGCAGGTGGCTCAGTCCCATGGCCGGGCCGACTGCGGCTATGAGCAGCGCAATGAATTCCAGCTGAGTCACTGTTCTCTCCTCATCGAAAAGCCCGTCACGACGGCCTTGTTTGAACCTCGCGGTACGGCCACAACAGGGTGATTCCGGGAGAGTCCCGTGAGCAGGGCTGTTCAGTTCTCGCTGTGGGATGCGACATGTGAGTGCGCTGTTGAAGTTGACGGCATCGCGACGTCGAACGGGCTTCTATTCGGCCCCGAGGAGAAGCCCGCTTCTTGGGGGCCGGGAGAAGTCACACCGTCCATGGCTAACTGGATGGCAGGGCTATTTGACGATGCGCCGGTCCATGATACCGTCACGGCCCAACAAATACGGGGAAACGTTCATGGCCGATCGTGATCTCGAAGCCGTCCGCAGGGCAATAGAGCAGCACGACAACTTCGCTTTTCCCTTGGACGCGGTATCGTTGGATGCCGGCGACGGACCAATGTCGGTGGCCGACCGAGCAACCTTCGGGATGGAGAATGTCACCCAGGACCTGGAAGTGGCAACCCGGGTCGCCAGCGGTGCTGGGGTCTATCGCGACCGCCGGGGCAGTCTATGGGTCGCCCACGACAACTCCCATGCTCAACAGGACGAATACCTGATGGAGTATGTCGGAAACCTTGACGATTTGAACGTGCCTTTGAAGGACTGACGTCCCGGTGTCCTTCGTATGCTCTAGCCGACAGGGAGACTGTCAAAGGAATGGGGGAGGTGTGCTAGGCAAGCTATGACCAGCCGTACGTTTCGGCGGCTGGGGAATGGGGATGAAGTTGGTTTTACGCTTGGTCGAAACCGGGATCGATGGTTCGAGCCGCAGTGTCGACGTGCTGGAGATCGTGAGCCGGCGTGATCCTGGCGACATCGCGGCCCTGGGCATAACCCTGTCGCAGGGCAAG
>NZ_JCACHA010000143.1:0-3720 GCF_059503625.1 Skermanella sp. | reverse complement strand
ACTTCTGCCAGCCGAACCAGGCGAACGACTCTTCCTGAGGCTGCATCTCGGCGTGTAGCTCCCGGAGGTAGGCCGCCGTAGTTTCCTGTGGCACCGCGCCCGTGGCGGTCAGGTACGCTAGCGCATCAAAGGCGTCGGCACGGACGATCTCGTCAACGTCCTCGTCCCCAATCAGCGCCTTCAGCCGGTCCAGGTCGCCGTTGAAGGTGCCGATCAGGATGCCAGGCAGGGTCGAGGAGATGCCATCGCCGAGCGCGTCTTCGAGCGCCTCCGCATCCCTCGCCAGCCGGCAGATTGTCGGAAAAGCCCGCCGCTCCCGCGCCTGTCCTACGAGGTGGAGGATGAAGAATACCGCGCCCGTCGCGTCTGCCGATCGATCCAGGCCGTCGACGTAGGCCTCGAGCAGGGCGAGCAGCGGGGGTGCCGTATTCTCCCAGTCCTCAAGGGCTCGCTGCATCGCGTCCTCGGGCAGGTCGTCCCCAGCCTGCGCGAACTCCTGCAAAATGTCATTCATGGCACGCGCCAACATCCTCCCATTCTAACGCGTGGACCGTTCTGCGTGAGCCGCTCTGACAGGTCAAAGCGGCCGGGCAGAACGGACCCTGCACCCGTGAAGCTAAGAATATTACGCTGAGTAGTTCAACTGAGTCATTTCATTACGTAACGCCACTACTTCCGCATCCCAACTGGGCCCTACTCCCCGCCTGCTTCTTCGAGGACTGTCTGGCATAGCCCAGGCCAACCAGGTTGCGGCATTTGCGTGTCCCCTTGGCAGCCGTGTTGATATCGACCTTCTGTCCCCAGGCGCCAAACCGGGCAATAACCGCGGGTGGCAGGCCGGGGATCCGCACGAGGATTGCGGCGGCTTGGGGCACCACGTGATTGTCCCTGTCCTTCCAGTGGCCGATCGCCACCTGGGCGCCATCGACGCCGTTTGCCGATTTCCGAAGATCCTCATACTTTGCCCAGATCCGCTGGTAAAAATCGTCGTTCATGCCATTCGTGACTTCCTGCGGGACACTGCGCTTAAAGAAGCGTGCCTCGCTGAGGAAGGAAATCCGATAGTCCGAACCACGAGATCGGCTGCCGCTTGCCGCCGCAAACACGTTGATCACGTGGCGGGCTCGCTGCTTTTTGCTGCTGGCCGCAGGCGCGCCGTTGTCGAAGTAGTCAAAGCGCAAGTAGTCGAAGGGACACTCAGCCGGGTCAGAGGTGGTAGGAGATAGGACGGTCGTGGCCTCGGCGGGGTGAGCGTCCTCGGCCCCGTGCAGCGGGATTACACTACCGTCCCCCGGTGGATTGCCCTCGAAGAGGTGCAAAGCCCCTTTCCGGAGCACGAGCTGAGCGCTCCGCGAAGCCGTGCTCGCGCCATTATCCTGGTGGGCGAAGCCCACGAGACGAATGGCGGAAGCCGAATTTTCAGAGGACGCGCGGTGCATAGCACCCGAGGTCAGGTCGAGAGACCTGTCCGTGCGACCATTATCTCTCTCTTCTTTAACTAATGGATGCACGGTCGCCCCTATTGTAGCCACCTCGCCTCCCAACAGACACGCCGGAAAGTCGCAGATCTCTGCGGTTTTCTGGGTCTGCGACTGCTGATGATGGTGAAGCGCACCACGCTCATTGGCAATAGAGGGGCGTTTTGCACCGTGCAGAGGGTGGGGTTTGCACGGTGCTTCAGCGTGCGGCAGAGCGTCAGTATCAATCACTTTGGGGGTTGCGACGCGAAGAGGCTCCCGCAGCGATATCGCCGACGCTTGCAGCCTCGCCATGGGTTCATCGAAATACGAAGTGCCTATTCCACCCAGCTCGGGCTGCCATGCGCACCGAAGCTGCGTTCGCATGCGCTGATGCTCAATGAGCGTAGCGAGGCAGGCAATCGGGTCCAGGCGTGATGCCAGCTCTTCGATGCTTGTGTCTTCATTGTTGAACATAGTGACCTCTGAAAAAATGAGCCGCCAGCGGCTGGAAAGCTGGCGGGCCGGTTGCTTGGCGAGGTCACGATGCCAAGGAAATTGCGCTGAGTGCTGCTTGACGCCGTCGACCTCGCGCAGGGGAAGTTTCCAGCCCGCCCTGCTCATGCATTTAGCTGTCGGCTTTGGCGGGCGTCATTATTCACCGCGAGCTTCACGAGGCCAATGCACTCACGAGGAAGACGCTGCAGGAGATCTCAGCGGATATTGCCGCTTGCATCACGCCGACCCCGCTCATTTTCTTGACAAGGGCTTGGTGCACCAAAGCTGCTGAATAGTGACGTCCACTTCCGCCCGGCGCTATCGAGAGACATGATGGCATGCGAAGCAGGGCATGCAGTTCAGCCAATATAAGGACTAAACTTTCATGACCATGCCAGATCCAAACCCAATTCACCCGAAGCTAAAGAGCATCATTGATCAAGCCAAAGCTAGGGTTCGCGACGCAGAGGATGCAGTCGCCTATTACGATGATTATGCGGCCACCCTCATGGCCGTTCCGCGGCAGCGACTGCGCGAGGCGAGAGACAACCTTGAAGCGATAGGCCGCCAGGCCGAGGCCATGCCATATGGTGTACGCCTGCTCGCGGATGCCTCGCGCGTTGAACCGTCGCGGTGGTGCAGATCGCGGTGTGGCGCGAAGGACGTGCTCTGGACCAATCGCGCGCTTGACGGCAAACAATGGTACTGGTTCGCCAACGCGCAGGACGCGATGCTGTTCAAGCTCACCTTCGGAGCGGCTGGATAAACTCCAATGCAGAAGCCGCAAGGGGACTCGGCGTTAGCAACGCTCGCCGGGCAGCAGCATCTCCCAGGCCCCGCCGTCTTGCACGTGAGGGCACCGGCACACACGGGGCTGCTCAGCTGCCCGAGGCGGCCCCCGAACCCTCTACGACCCTTATAGGGGCAGGACGGCGGCGCTTCGTGGGCAGCAGCGAGCAGCTGCGCCGTTCCAACTCAACCCAAACCTTGCTCGCTTGCGCCGCCACCTCGGATGCCTGGGCCGCGAGAGATGGGTTAGCGGTGCAGGCGTCGGCGATTGCTCTGAAACGCACGAAAAGCGACAACAGAGCGGCGACGCTCGGAGCGCGCCGGGAGCAGGTGAGGTCGTCGAAATACCTCGGCCCCTTGTTCAGGTAGTCTGTCGAGAAGCTCATATGGTTGGCGACAAGACCTAGGCGCTTCAGGGTGTCGTAGGCGTCGTGCAGGATCATGAGCACTATCTCCGAGTATAAATAGATCTACGGCTTTGGCCGTATTTATCGCGTCAGGCATTCTCAACGACGCCGACGAATTTCAGCCGCTGCTGCGGCCCAACAAGCAAGAACGAGGAGGGGCACATGTCCCAAAAATGCAGGTGCAAACATTCCAACGGTGGCCGGACATTCCGCTTGTGGGAGATAGAGCAGCCACCGAAAACCACACGCCCGCAGGACCGCCGTAATGGGTAACATCGCACCCCAGTCCGCCGTCGGCGCTGTGGACAATTATCGCCAAGGCATTCAGGCGATGATCGCTCAGACAAGACCGACGCTGTTTGTAACGCTGGCCTTCAACCGGCAAACCTCTCTCGATGCTGCGCGAGCCAAGCTCGCAGAATTCCGGCGTCGAATGGACCATGCTGTCGCTGGTCGGAACTGGGCCGAACGTCCCGACCGCTGCACGACCTATGTCGCCATTGCCGAGCATGTGGATACTAATCTCCACATCCATGCAGCGTTCGCAGTGCCCATCGAGAAAGTCGGCA
>NZ_JCACHA010000142.1:0-34291 GCF_059503625.1 Skermanella sp. | reverse complement strand
GACCCGAACAGGCTGGGCACCGCCGCCAACCTGTCGGCGGAGACGGCGGAGTTCGTCGAGTGGGTCAAGCAGTCGCCGGTGGCCCAGGGCGTCGAACGCATCCGAATCGCCGGAGAGCCGGAGCGGGACAGCCGGGGCCGACGCGGTGCGGACGGCATTCCCGTCGATACGACCACCTGGAACGAGATCGTCGCGGCCGGCGAACAGTTGGGTCTGAAGCGGCCCGACATGGAGCGGCTGGCGCAGATCGCCTGATCGCACGGCAAAAATAGTGCTTCGCCGTGACATCGGCGGGGGAAATCGTTTCGTCCCCGGCGGCGACAAGCGCCTTTGTCTTGCTCCCCGCTCAAACGAATGGCAATGGAATAGTCCGCTGCCATCCAAGGCAGACGCTTCAAAAAGGATTACAGTCATGAACCAGACAGACCTGATCGCGGCCGTCGCGGAGCGCGCCGGCCTGAGCAAGGCTGACGCCGGCAAGGCCCTGGAAGCGCTGGTCGGCACGATCACCGATTCGCTGAAGCAGGGTGACGAAGTTCGCATCTCCGGTTTCGGCACCTTCGGCGTTTCCGAGCGCGGCGAGCGCCAGGGCCGCAATCCCCAGACCGGTGAGCCGATCACCATCGGCGCATCCAAATCGGCCAAGTTCACGGCCGGCAAGGCCGTCAAGGAAGCGCTGAACGGCGATTGAGTCCGGGCTGCTGATCCTGACCCTATCCGGCGGGCGCCGCAGTCCTGCTCGCCGGTTCCGGCTTAACCTGCATTAACGCACCGCTCCTCCTTAGCCGCCACAATGCTCACGTTCCGCATGTGGAATTCATGCATGACCGGAGGAAGGGCCATGGCTACGAAAAGGCTGGATGAGGAGGAGTGGGGCCGGTACTTCGACCAAGCTGCCGCAGCGCTTCGGGGCCGGAAAGCGACTGTCGAGGTCGTGGCGCCCGACGTCGGCGCCCAGTTCGCGGCGGCGGGGCTGGACATCATCGGCATCACCTACGATCACAAGGACAGGCTCCTCGAGATCGCTCTCGACGGCATGGACCACCTCATCCGCGATCCGCAGGAAATCTATGTGAACGAAACCCCGCGCGGTCTGGACGCGGTCGAAGCGACCGACGTCGGCGGGCGGAAGCACATCGTCCAGATCGCCGGCCCTTGAGCGCGTAGCGGTCGGCCGCCGCCGTTTTCTTCAACAGGATTGATGCCAGGATTACGAGGGAATAAACACCATGTTCATCAGGAAGTTTTCAGGCCTCGCTGCGGGATTGTTCGCGGTTTCCCTGCTCGCCGCCTGTGCAGGCGGCGAGTCCTGCCGCGAGGCGCAAATGGACGACACTTCGATGCGTCAGGTCACGACCGCGGCGGATCGCGCCACAACAGCCTCCGAACGGGCGACAACCGCGGCAGAGCGCGCAGAGCAGGCGGCCCAGCGGGCGGAAGCCGCTGCAAGCCGTGCCGACCAGTCGTTCCGGACCGGGCTGAGGAAGTGATCTAGCGCGTCACCGGGACCGGATAACCCAGACGCTGGACGCCGGCGGTACGCACCGCTTCCCAATCGACCACCGCCGCGCGTCCCCTTATGGCATCCCGTACCCGCACCTCCAGATCCTCCGGGATCTCGTGATCGAAGCCGCCGCGCTCTTCAAGCTGGTCCTGCTGCGCTCCCGTCGGATGGACCTCGACGAACAGGGCGCCGTCGATCCAGGCGAGCTTCACCGGCTGGTTCACCACGCGGACCGGCATTCCGGGCCGGACGAGGTCGAACAGGGTCTCGACATCCCAGGGATACATCCTGATGCAGCCGCTGCTGGTCCGGCGTCCCACGCCATAAGGCTTGTCGGTGCCGTGGATCAGGTATTGCGGCCAGCCCAGGTATATCGCCCTGCTGCCCAGCGGGTTGTCGGGTCCGGGCGCCACCCTGACCGGTAGCCAGGGCTTCTCCCGCCTGATCGACGCCGGCGGATACCAGCTCGGGTCCTTGATTTTCCGGACGGCGCTGGTCCGGCCGACCGGCGTGTCGCGCCCCTCGCGCCCGATCCCGATCGGCCAGCTCAGGACCTCTCCACGCCTCGGCCCGGCATCGAACAGGTACAGGCGCATGTCGGCCAGATTGATGACGATGCCGGTTTCCGGCGCGTCGGGCAGCAGATGCCTGCGGGGAAGAAGAATCCGTGTCCCCGCTCCCGGCGCCCAGACGTCCACGCCGGGATTTGCACCCAGAAGTTCCAGGAATCCCAGCCCCTTGTCGACGGCGATATCGACCAGCGTATCGGCCTCGTCTGCTACGTAGATGCCCGTCGTCCCGATCGCACCGCCGGCGAAAGCCGGCTGCCGGATCAGCGGCAACGTTGCCAAAGCGGCAATGGCCGCTATCATCCGCACCGTCAGGCGCATGGGTCTTCGGTCATGATGACGTCAAGGGCGGTCAACTTCTTCGCCTCGCTCCTCGTTCTGGTGTGTCTCGTTCCGCCGCTCCCGGCCTTTTCCGCCGCGGAGCGCAAGGCGGACCTGATCGTCGTCCACAAGCAGCAGCGGATCATGAAGCTGCTCAGCGGCGGCGACCTGATCCGGCAATATCCCATCGCCCTCGGCTTCGACCCGCAAGGCCCCAAGCGGCGGGAGGGCGACGGCCGCACCCCGGAAGGCGCCTATAAGATCGACTGGCGCAATCCCAACAGCGCGTTTCATCTAGCGCTGCACATCGACTACCCCCGGCGGTCCGACGTAGCGGCTGCCGGAGCTTCCGTCGATCCCGGCGGCGACATCATGATACACGGCCTGCCGAACGGTTTCACTGCCGACCGGATCGGCCACCCCGCCACCGACTGGACCAATGGCTGCATCGCCGTGTCGGATGGCGAGATCGAAGAGATATGGCGTCTGGTGGACGACGGCACCACGGTCCTCATTCTGAGCCGGTAACGACGGTCCCGTTTTGCTTAGACCTCATCTTTTGATAAGATTGTATTCCTGAACGGTTTTCGATACAGTGTGTTGCGCAACCCGCCGGGATCTTCGACACCGTGAATCAACGCGCCCTGGAAATGCGATGACCCTTTTTGCTGAAATAGTGACCCTCGTCCCGAAAACAGTGACCCTCGTCCCAGAAACAGTGACCTTCCCCTCGAGATAGTGACCTTTGATGACGGTAGGGCAAGATTCCGGAAGTGGTCATCTTCGCAGGAGGGCCGTCAGACGTCTGGTCAGCATCTGTTCGGGGAGGTTGAGGAGGTCCTTGCCTTCCTCTACGATCACCCGTTCCTTAGCCTGGGCGGTCAGCGCCTGCCGCATATCACCCAGCACGCGAGGCGGCGCCACCAGGATCAGGGTGTCGAACAGCCCCTGTGCGGCGGCTTGGTTGACCAGGTCGTGGCTGGGCACTTGGAGTTCGGCGGACTTCTCGTCGGCGACGGTTTCGAAATGACGGTGGTCTGAGGATCGGCGCTGGAGAATGCGGGTCCTGCCGCCATCGGACAGGACAAACCAGATGGTGCCGCGTTTGTTCATCTTCGTGTCCCTACTCCCGATGGCGCACTCAGTTCGGAAGTTATTTCCCCATCGCGGCGCCGCCCGGCATTAATCTGGATCAGTGTTACCCCCAGGGAGTGTCGATGCCCTTCATTGGACTAGCTTTGATCTGGAACAATGACCGCTTGGTCGTCGGACATTCAGCCTACAAGAAAATCGAGGCAGACCATGACCAATGAAGAACGGGTAATTACTATCCATCCGATAAAGTCCGCAACGGCCTTATTTATCAATGATTTGGTGTCACATTCCATCGGCCTATCTCCTTTGAAGGGTAGACATGCGCCATGAAAAAATCATAGTTTTCGATTGAGAAGAAATGAGAGAACTTCAAAGTTCCCAGTAAAGAAAATCGAGATGATGAAATCTCTGTCGCAATCACCACGGGATTTTTCAATCCTTCCAAGTGCGGTCCTTCGGTTTGTCAGAAACCCTGTTGATCCATGTATGGTTTTAACTGCATGGTCTGGAGGTCGTCACGAATGACAGATCCGAACAAAGGCTGACGAGTGTCGGACCGGTGCGCCGGATCATGACCTCATGCACCCGCCATTTCACCTCCGGACGGGACAAGTCATGCAGGAACTGCCCCGCCTGGGATCAAAGCCTGTGCGGCCAGATGGCCGAAAAGGACTTCGACCGGCTGTTTCCCAACGGTATTCGTTTCCAGACGCGGAAAGCGGGCTTGGCGCTGTTCCACCAGGGACAGCCCTTCGATCAGGTGCTCATAATCCGGAGCGGGTGGGTGCTGACCTACAAGGTGTTCCAGGATGGTCAGCGCCAGATCATCCGCTTCGCCCTGCCGGGCGACCTGATCGGGTTCGAAGGGGACGAAAACTCGGGAATGGCCTACACGGCCGAAGCGCTTTCCGACGTGACCCTGTGCAGCTTCAAACGTTCGCTGTTCTACGGCGTCTGCGCCAACTCTCCGCAGCTGGCGATGAACTTTGCGACGACAGTCACCCGCGAGGCTCTGGCCGCCTGGAACCACGTCGGAGCGCTGGGGCAGCAATCGGCCATGGGGCGGGTCGCGAACCTCCTGCTCGACCTGCATCGACGGGCGACGGCCCGGTGCGGAGCGGAAGGTCCTGCGGTCCGGCTCCCGATCAATCAGATCCACATCGCCGACGCCACGGGGCTTACGTCGGTCCATGTCTGCCGTACCCTGAAGCAGATGAAGCTGGAAAGCCTGCTGGAGTTCCACAAGGGCCAACTCGTCCTGCTCGACCCGGAACGCCTTGCGGAGATCGCCCAGCTCGATCCGGAAGTCGAGCTCTACCAGCCCCCCTTGGCAGTGGCTTAAGGAAAGCAAGCACTCGGATCGGCAATGGAGGTTGCTAATGGGCAGGACTCTTATGATTGCAGGTCTACCGGTTATGGCGGCGATCCTCGGCACGGCTGGACTGGCCGCGACCGATGGTCCGGGCAATCCGGGCTATGGACGGGGCCTGGCCGGCGACCTCTGCGGCGATTGTCACATCGTCTCTCCCGACCAGCAGTACGACGGCCAGATCGGACCCAACCTGATCGAGCGCGTGCGGGAGCCCGAAATCACCGAACTGGCGCTTCGCAGCTACCTGCAGACCACCCATCCCGTCATGCCGAACATCATGCTGACGCGGGAGCAGGCCGACGACGTCATCGCCTACCTGCTGACCTTCAAGGGAAAACCCAAATGACCGTTCCGTTCCTGAAGGCAGTACCTTTCCTCCTGGCGATGGCCGCCGGCGGCGGCCCGGCATGGGCGGCCGATCCGGTCGAAGGCCGCAGGATCGCGGAGCGCTGGTGCTCCTCCTGCCACGTGGCGGCCGATCGTGGGCCTGGGACCGATGCCGTTCCCACCCTGGAGCGCATCGCCGCCGATCCGCGCCACGATCCCGGATGGCTTCGCCAGTGGCTGAACGATCCGCATCCGCCGATGCCCGATCTCCACCTGTCGCACGCGGAGATCGAGAACGTCGTTGCCTACCTGCAAACGCTCGCCCGTTGAAACACAGGCTTCGGACGGCGGTCCGATGCCCTTAACTTGTATCAATCGCCTGCTTCACAGGCTTGGTAGAGTTTCCCCAAGTGCCCGCCGATGGGCACGCTTCATAAAAACGGGGGAAACATGCCGCAGATGAAAGCCGCCATCTTCGTCGAGCCCGGACGCATCGTGCTCGACGAGAAACCCGTCCCGGACGTCGGTCCGATGGACGCCCTGGTCCGCATCACGACGACCACCATCTGCGGCACCGACGTCCATATTCTCAAGGGCGAGTATCCCGTTGCACGCGGCCTGACGGTCGGGCACGAGCCGGTCGGCGTGATCGAGAAGCTGGGATCGGCGGTCCAGGGCTACACCGAGGGCTAGCGGGTCATCGCCGGCGCCATATGCCCCAGCGGCCACAGCCACGCCTCGCTGTGCGGCTTCCACTCCCAGGACGGCGCCGGCACGCGGCACGGCTGGAAGCCGCTTGGCGGCTGGCGCTTCGGCAATACGATCGACGGCTGCCAGGCCGAGTACGTGCTGGTGCCGGACGCCATGGTCAACTTAGCTCCGGTCCCGGACGGGCTGACCGACGAGGAAGTCCTGATGTGCCCGGACATCATGTCCACCGGCTTCGCCGGCGCCGAGCGGGCAGGGATCAGGATCGGCGACACCGTCGCGGTATTCGCCCAAGGACCCATTGGCCTGTGCGCCACGGCGGGTGCCAAGCTGTGCGGCGCCACGACCGTAATCGGGGTCGATACCGTGCAGGCCCGCATGGAAGCGTCCCGCCGCATGGGAGCCGACATAACGGTCGACTTCAAGGCGGGCGATCCGGTCGATCAGATCATGCGGATCACCGACGGACGCGGCGTCGATGTCGCGATCGAGGCGCTCGGCACCCAGGCCACCTTCGAAGCCTGCCTGCGCGTGCTGCGCCCCGGCGGCACCCTCTCCAGCCTCGGCGTCTATTCTGGCGACTTGAAGATCCCGCTCGGTCCTTTCGCCGCCGGCCTGGGCGACCACACGATCGTCACGTCCCTGTGCCCCGGCGGCAAGGAGCGGATGCGGCGGCTGTTGAACGTCGTCGCCTCCCACCGCGTCGATCTCCGCCCGATGGTCACCCACCGCTTCAAGCTGGACGACATCGAGGCCGCCTACGACCTGTTCTCGCACCAGCGGGACGGCGTGCTCAAGGTCGCCATCACGCCCTGAGCATCGTTCACCCCGCCGGCGCCCGCACCGGAAGCTCAATGCGCCATCAGAACCGGCACATCCATGTAGTCGAGCACGGTGCGGGTCGCCCCGCCAAGCACCCACTCCCGCAGGCGTGACCTGCCATAGGCACCCATCACGACAAGATCCGCCTTGCCGGCCCGCGCCGCCTCCAGGATCGCCGCTCCCGCATCGGCTCCGGCGGCGTCGGTGTTCCAGATCTCCGCCTCGACGCCGTGGCGCTTCAGATACGCCCCGATGTCGAGCAGTGGTCCGGACGCTGCCGGAACCTTCTCGCGCTGCTCGCTACCCGTCAGGACCACGACGTGATCGGCCTCGGAAATCAGCGGCATCGCGCCCATCACGGCGTCTGCTGCCTGGGCGCTGCCGTTCCAGGCGATCAGGATGCGCCGCCCAAGGTCGAGGAAGGGGCCGGTGGACGGAACGGCCAGGATCGGACGCCCGCCCGGCATGGTCACCATCCGCTCGACCACGCCCCAGCCCTCGTCCGGTTCGGTCTTGCCGACGACGACGATGTCCTGAAGCCGGCTCGCCATGGCGATCAGGTCGGCCGCTTCGCCCTCGCAGGTCACCCAGTCGAACTGGACGCCCTCGCGCTTCGCCAGCGCGCGGATACGCTCCTCCGCCTGGGCGGCTGCGGCATAATCACGCTCGACCAAGCCTTGCAGTGGGGCCGAATTCTCCGTTAGGATCCGCTTGAAGCGCGCCACATCCTCCAGCGCGTAGAGGCATGTCACCCGCGCGTCGAAGCGCCCGCCAAGCCGCAAGGCTACTTCGACAGGTTCGATGGAACCGTACGGCCTGATATGGACGAGAATGTCTTGGTAGGTCATCGCCGTCACTCCCTCTCGAATTTTTGGTTTTGAATCGCGACGCTTTGCGATCCGGATGACCGATGGTCTACCCGCATACCTCCTTATGCATTGACCTGGATCATGTATTTGTCCCTCGATCAAAGAATTGGTCAGGGGAACAATCCAATGCGCAATCGCCAGCCTGACCGGTCTCGGGTACGATGACGCTGCAACAGGCAAAACAAGAACAGTTCAAACGGGAGGAATCGAGCCATGAGGAGACTGTCATCGGCTGTCTTCAGGGTAGCCGCTGCCTTGCTGGTCGCGACGATTACTGTGTGCGGCGCAGCATCCATTTCGCAGGGGCAAGGTAAGATCCGCATCGCCTTCCTGGTCAAGAACCTCGGCAACCGCTTCTTCGACGCGGTCCGCGACGGCGGGACGGAAGCGGCCAAGGAACTCGGCAATGTCGAGATCATCTATGTCGGCCCGACCTCCGCCACCGCCGAGGGGCAGATCGAGATCATCAATTCCCTGATGGCGCAGCGGGTCAACGCCATCGCCATCTCCGCCAACGACACCAACGCCCTGATCCCCGCCACCAAGCGGGCAATGGACCGGGGCATCAAGGTGGTCTCCTTCGACAGCGCGATCGCGCCCGAAGGCCGCATCATCCAGGTCGATCCGTCCGAGACCAAGCTGATCGGCGCAAAGCAGGTCCAGATGATGGCCGACGCCATGGGCGGGGAGGGCGAGTTCGCCATTCTCAGCGCGGCGTCCACCATGACGAACCAGAACAACTGGATCGCCGCCATGAAGGAGGAACTGAAGGACCCGAAATACGCCAAGATGAAGCTGGTCACCACCGCCTACGGCGACGACCAGTCGGACAAGAGCTACCGCGAGACCCTCGGCCTTTTCAAATCCTACCCGAACCTTAAGGGCATCATCTCGCCGACCTCGATCGGCATCGTCGCCGCCGCCAAGGCCGTGACCGACCAGAACCTCGTCGGCAAGGTCTATGTCACCGGCTTAGGGTTGCCGTCGGAAATGAAGGCTGCCGTCGAAGCCGGCGCCACCAAGTCCTTCGCGATCTGGAACCCGATCGACCTCGGCTACACGACCACCCAAATCGCCTACAACCTGATCAAGGGCACCGTGAAGGGCGTCCCCGGCGATGAAGTGCCGGCGGGACGCATGGGCAAGGTCAAGGTCGGTCCCGACGGCGTCGTCGTCATGGCCGAGCCCTTCACCTTCGACAAGTCGAACGTCGCCGAATACGCCAAGGTGTTCTAGAGCATGGAGATCCTCGCGCTGTCCGGGGTTTCCAAAAGCTTCCCCGGCGTCAAGGCGCTCGACGACGTCCGGCTCAGCCTGCGGGCCGGCGAAGTCATGGCGCTGGTCGGGGAGAACGGCGCCGGCAAGTCCACCCTGGTCAAGATCCTGACCGGGATCGAAAAGCCGGACGCCGGGGAGATCCTGATCGACGGTACTTTGGCGGATTTCGGCTCGCCCTACGATGCATGGCGGGCCGGGATCACGGCGATCCACCAGGAAACCGTGATGTTCGACGACCTGACCGTCGCCGAGAACATCCACATGGGCCACCACCCCACGCGGGGGCGCGGCCTTTTCAGCCGGTTCGTGGACTGGCGGGCCATGAAGGCGCACACAAGCGCCGTTCTGGCCCGGCTGGAGGTCAACATCTCGCCCGATACCGTGCTCCGCGACCTAACCGTGGCGCAGAAGCACATCGTCGGTATCGCCAAGGCGCTGTCCCATGACTCGCGCATCGTGATCATGGACGAGCCGACGGCTGCCCTGTCCCAGCACGAGATCGGCGAACTTTACAAGATCGTCGCCCAGCTCAAGGCGGCTGGAAAGGCTGTTCTCTTCATCAGCCACAAGTTCGACGAGATCTTCGCCATCGCCGACCGCTGGACCGTGCTGCGCGACGGCCGGTTCATCGGAGCGGGCGCGATCGGCGACGTCACGCGGGTCGAGCTGGTCACCATGATGGTCGGGCGCAGGCTGGATCAGGTGTTCCCCAAGGTCACCGTTCCCCTAGGCGAGACGGTGCTCGAGGTGGAAGACCTGTCCCATCCGACCGAGTTCGACGGCATCAGCTTCAAGCTCGGCAAGGGCGAAATCCTGGGCTTCTACGGACTGGTCGGGGCAGGGCGGAGCGAAGCGATGCAGGCCCTGTTCGGCATCACCCGGCCCAGCCGGGGCCGCGTCAGGATATCCGGGCGGGAGATCACCGTCCGAAGCCCATCGGACGCGATCCGCGCCGGCATCGCCTATGTCCCGGAAGACCGTCAGATACAGGGCGCCATCCTGCCGATGAGCATCACGGAGAACATCACGCTCCCGATAGTGGACCGCGTCAACGGCGGTCCCGTGCTGCGGCCGCGGCGGGAGCGTGCCCTGGCCCGCCGCTTCGGCGAACGGCTGGCGGTCAAGGCGACCCACTGGGACCAGCCTGTCGCCAACCTGTCCGGCGGCAACCAGCAGAAGGTGCTGATCGCCAAATGGCTGGCGACCGATCCGGCGGTCATCATCCTGGACGAGCCGACCAAGGGCATCGACGTCGGCTCCAAGGCCGCCGTCCACGAGTTCATGGGAGAACTCGTTAAGAGCGGTCTGGCGGTGATCCTGGTGTCGTCGGAACTGCCGGAGATCCTGGGCATGTCGGACAACATCATCGTCATGCACGAGGGCCGCATCCGCCGGCGCTTCCGACGGGCCGAAGCCACGGCGGAAGCCGTCGTCACCGCCGCCACGGGAGGGGTCTGACCCATGGACCTGACCGCTCTGGCGCGCCGCCGCGAGGTCGTGCTTCTGGTCCTGATCGCCCTGCTGCTGGCGGCGGTCGGGGCGCGGGCACCAGTCTTCCTCACTCCCGCCAGCCTGGGCGACGTGCTGACCGACACCGCCATCCTGCTGATGCTGGCCTGCGGCCAGATGGCGGTGATCCTGACGCGGGGCATCGACCTGTCGGTGGCGTCCAACATGGCCTTCACCGGCATGTGTACCGCCCTGCTGTCCAAGTATCATCCGGAACTGCCCATCGCCGTGACCCTGGCGCTGGCTCCGCTGATCGGCTTCTGCCTGGGCGCCGTCAACGGGGCGCTGATCGCCTGGGTCAAGATCCCGCCCATCGTCGTGACCCTGGGCACGCTGAGCGCCTATCGCGGCATGATCTTCATCCTGAGCGGCGGCGCTTCCGTCGTGACGCACGAGTTCAGCCGGCCCTACCTGGACTTCCCGCGCCAAAGCCTGTTCGGCGTCTCGGCCCTGGTCTGGATCGCGCTGGCGGTCTGTGCTGGCATGGCGGTGTTCCTGAACTTCAGCCGGACCGGGCGGTCGCTGTATGCGGTCGGCGGCAACCCGCTGGCGGCCCGCTATGTCGGCATCGGGATCGAGCGCTGCCAGTTCCTGGTCTACTGCCTGTCCGGGGCCATCGCCGGGCTGTGCGGCTACCTCTGGGTTTCCCGCTATGCCATCGCCTTCACCGAAGTAGCATTCGGCTACGAACTGACGGTGATCGCCGCCTGCGTGATCGGCGGCGTCAGCGTCGCGGGCGGCATCGGGTCGGTGTCCGGCTGCCTGCTGGGCGGGCTGTTCCTGGGGATCATCGGCAACGCACTGCCGGTCATCCAGGTCTCGCCCTTCTGGCAGATGGCAATTTCCGGCTTCGTCATCCTCTGCGCTGTGATCGTCAATTCCCGCAGCGAAGCCCGCAAGGGCAAGCTGATCCTGCGCGAGACCGAGCCATCGGTCCAGGCGCCCCTCCAAGTCCGTCCGGAGACACCGTCATGACGTCGCTTCGCTACGAAGTCGCCGACCGCCGCAAGGCGGCGGCGGTCGATTTCTGGCTCCGCTGGGAAGTGCTGCTGCTGGTGCTCTTGGGCGTCGTGATGCTGGTGAACAGCCGGCTTTCGCCCTGGTTCCTAGACTACTACAACCTGCTGGACTCGACGTTCAACTTCAGTGAGAAGGCGATCATGGCGCTGTCCATGACGCTGATCATCGTGACGCGGGACATCGACCTGTCGGTCGCCTCGATCATTGCACTGGCGTCCGTGTTCATGGGGCTGGCGGCTCAGGCCGGTGCGGGAGTGCCGCTGCTGGTGCTGATCGGGCTGGCGACCGGGTTGCTGGCGGGCCTCGCCAACGGGGCGATCATCACCCGGTTCCAGATCCCCGCCATCGTCGTGACGATCGGCACGATGTCGCTGTTCCGGGGCATCGCCTATGTCGTGCTCGGCGACACGGCGATCACGTCGTACCCGGCGGGGTTCTCGTGGTTCGGGCAGAGCTATCTGGTGTGGTCGATTCCGTTCGAATTCGTCCTGTTCCTGGTGCTGGCCGCCGTGTTCGGCTTCGTCCTGCATTTCACCACGACGGGACGGCGGATCTACGCCATCGGCAACAACCCTGTCGCGGCGCGGTTCTCCGGCATTCCGGTGGATCGGTACCGGCTGGTGCTGTTCACCCTGAACGGCCTGATGGCGGGCTTGGCCGCCGTGCTGCTGACATCAAGGATCGGTAGCACGCGACCTAACATCGCGGCGGGCTGGGAGCTGGAAGTGATAACCATGGTGGTGCTCGGCGGCGTCAGCATCATGGGCGGATCGGGCACCATCTCCGGCGTCTTCATCGCCGTGTTCGTGCTGGGGATGATGACGTTCGGGCTGTCGCTGATGAATGTGCCCGGCATCGTGATGAGCGTCTTCGTCGGGACGCTTCTGATCGCCTCGATCGCGGTGCCGATCCTGATCCGGCGGATGCTGCGGCAATAACCATAAGAAACGAGAGAGGTTAGCATCATGAACCCGATTACAAAGCGGCGGCTGGGCCGCACCGATGTCCATGTGACCCAGTTCGGCTTCGGCGCCGCTCCCCTGGGCGACCTGTTCACGCGGGTCCCCGACGAGCAGGCGATGGCCGTGCAGCAGGCGGCCTGGGATGCGGGCGTCCGGTACTTCGACACGGCGCCCTGGTACGGCAGGGGCCAGAGCGAGCACCGGATCGGGCGCTTCCTCTACACCAAGCCGCGCGACGAGTTCGTGCTGTCCACCAAGGTCGGCAGGGTCCTGAAGTCGCCGCGCCGGGCAGGCGCGTTCGACACCGGCTTCTGGACGGGCGGGCTGCACTTCGACCATGTGTTCGACTACAGCTACGACGGCGTCATGCGCTCGTTCGAGGACAGCCTGCAACGGCTGGGGATGAACCGGATCGACCTGGCCATCATCCACGACCTGGATTTCCGCCACCATATCCACGCAGAGAAGGTATCCGCCTATATGGCGCAGCTCGCCACCGGCGGCTGGCGGGCGCTGGAGGAATTGCGGGACGCCGGCGTGATCCGGGGCATCGGCTGCGGCATCAACGAACTGGGCATGATCCCCCGGTTCCTCGACCTGTTCGATCTCGACTTCTTCCTGATAGCATTGCGCTACACCCTGGCGGAACAGGACACGCTGGACCGCGAGCTGCCCTATTGCAGCGAGCGCAATGTCGGCGTCGTGATCGGCGGCGTCTTCAACTCAGGTATCCTAGCGAGCGGGGCGGTGCCCGGCGCCAAGTACAATTACGAGGACGCGACTCCAGAGCAGATGGAACTGGTCCGCCGGCTCGACGCCGTCTGCCGCCGCCATGGCGTGACGATGGCTGCCGCGGCGCTCCAGTTTCCCTTAGGCCACGACTGCGTCGCGTCCGTGATCCCCGGCGCCGTCGCACCGGAGCAGGTCGCCGCCAACCTCCGCCACTTCAGCCACCCTATTCCGGCCGACCTGTGGGCCGAGCTGAAGCACGAGAAGCTGCTGCGCGAGGATGCGCCGCTTCGATTCTCGGACGGTAGTCATCCGGGTTGAACAGCCACGGATGCAGGGCATGAGCGCGAACGCTCATCAGGTGCTGCAATGCCGTGGCGATCTGTCGAAGCCGGGTCTGCCATGGGTAATCCAAGCCTGCTCTCCTGTCCTGGGTTGCGGCTGAAAATCCATGCAAGGCATGTTCCACACTAACGATCAAGGCCACGATCACGCGACCGCCATCGCCGCGATCTTGTCTTCCAGGGGTAGATTGTAGGTAACCGTCGCCCCGTAGGCTCCCGGCGCCTGCGGGTCGATCCGGACCTTGTCGAAGGCAAGCACCCGTGTTGCCAGGGTGAAGCCTTCCTTCAGGTCATGCGTGACCATGAATATGCTCATTTTGTGTTCAGCCCAGAGCCGCAGCAGCAGCTCGTACATCTGGCTCTTGGTGCCGGCGTCGAGCGCCCCGAACGGCTCGTCGAGCAGCAGCACCTTCGGCTTGCGGATCAAGGCCTGCGAGATGGCGAGCCGCTGCTGCATGCCGCCGGAAAGCTCGGCCGGGTACTTGGCGCGATGGGCGGACAGGCCGACCTCGTTCAGCACCTCCTCCGCTTCCTCCTCGGCGGCGCGGCGCTTGGCGCCGAACAGCTTGCCCAGGAACGGCGACCGTTCGAACTCCCGTCCAATGATCACGTTCTGGAGCACCGTCAGGTGCGGGAAGACCGAATAGCGCTGGAACACGACGCCACGATCGGGGCCGGGTTCCGCCACCAGCGGCTTGCCGTCCAGCTCGATGGTGCCACGGGTCGGGCTTTCCTCGCCCAGCAGCATGCGGAGGAACGTGGTCTTGCCGCAACCCGACGGACCGACCAACGCGCAGAACTCGCCGGACGCGATCTCCAGCGACAGGCGTTCCAGCACGACCTGTCCGGGATATTCCTTCCAGACGTTCCTGACGGAAATCCGGCTCATGACTGTCCCTTTCCCGCCTGAAGCCAGGGGAAGAAACGGGCGTTGATCCAGCGGAGGCCCGCGTCGGACAGGAAGGCCAGCAGCGTGATCCAGGCGACGTAGGGCAGGATCACGTCCATCGCCATGTAGCGGCGGACCAGGAAGTTCCTGTAGCCCAAGCCTTCCGTCGCGGCGATGGCCTCGGCAGAGATCAGGAACAGCCATGCCGGTCCCAGCGACAGGCGCACCGCGTCGATCAGCCGGGGCAGCATCTGCGGCAGCACGACGCGGACCACGATCTGCCACGTCGAGGCTCCAAGAGTCTGCGCCTTGATAAGCTGCTCCCGTGGCATGTCGCCGACCTTGAGCGCCAGGTCGCGCACCAGGAACGGCGCCACGCCGAACACGATCAGCACCACCTTGGACAACTCGTCCAGTCCGAACACGATGAACAGGACGGGCAGCACCGCCATCGGCGGGATCATGGAGATCACGCCGATGAGGGGCGAAAGTCCCGCCCGGATATACGGGATCAACCCGACCGCCACGCCCAGCACCAGGGCCAGCGCCGTCGCCACCGCCAGACCGATGCCCAGCCGCTCCAGGCTGGCGAGCGTGTCCACCCACATCAGGTAGTCGCCGGTCCGGGGATCGGGGTTGAGCGCCAGCCGCCCGATCGCGGCGACGAAGGACTCGAACGGCGGCAGCAGCTTGTCGTTCGGGTTCGCCGCCAGCCGGGCGGAGGAAGCCACGGCGTAGGCGACGCCTGCTATCAGGAACGGCAGCGCACCCCACAGCACGATGCCTCCCCGGCCGGGGCGCAGGTTGATGATCCGGCGCATCGCTCAGAGCTTCCCTTCGGCGGCCATCTTCATGGTGTCGGCATCGAAGCGCAGCTTGACGTTCCCGGCGTCGCCCAGCACCGTCCCGCCGGGAAAGGCGATGCCGACGGCATCGACGGTCCGGGCGCCTTCGCCCAGCAGCCCATGGTCGAACGAGAAGGTGCGGACCAGATCCATGCTCTTGACCAGATCCGGGTTGGTCGCGAAAGCGACGGCCTCGGCGGGCGTGTAGAACATCTTGGTGGTGGCGAGCTGCGACTTATAGCCCGCCAGATCGGTGCCGGACGCGGTCGCCATGGCGGTCAGCGCCTCGGTTCCCTTCGGACCGCCGTCCTTCATCAGCGCCAGCGTCTCGTACCACGCGCCGACCAGCGCCTTGCCCAGCGCGGGGCTTTGCTTCAGGGTCTCGGTATTGACGACCATCAGGTCGATGATCTCGCCGGGGACCTTGCTGCTGTCGAACACCATTGCCGCGCCCTCGGCCTTCCGCACTTCGCTGAGCTGCGGGTTCCAGGTCACCGTCGCGGTCACGTCGGGCGAGACGAAGGCGGAAACGATGTCGGCGTCGGCCGTGTTGACGACGCGGACGTCGCGCTCCGACATCCCGACAGTGTCGAGAGCACGGGCGAGCAGATAGTGGGAGACCGACAGCTCGACCAGATTGACGTTCTGGTCCTTGATGTCCTTCAGGCTCTTGCCGCCCTTCAGCACAACGCCGTCGTTGCCGTCGGAATAATCGCCCGAGATCAGCGCCGTCGAATCCACGCCGCCGGCGGCCGGGATGGTCAGCGCGTCCATGTTGGTCATGACGCAGCCGTCGAAGGCGCCAGCCGTATACTGGTTGATCGATTCGACGTAGTCGTTGATCTGTACGATCTCGACCGAGATACCGTACTTGTCGGCCCACTTCTTCATGATGCCGCTGTCGGCGGCATAGCCCCAAGGCATCCATCCAGCATAGATCGACCACGCGATCCGGAAGGTCGCCTTCTCCGCCGCGATGGCGGGCGACTGAGTGGCCGCAAGGGCCAGCGCCAGGGTCAGGCCGACGATCGCTCGCTTGAACAGGGTCCGCATACGGGAAGCTCCTCTGATTCTATTGGCGTTACTGGTGCGTGTGAAACTCAGGCTGCCGTGGGGATGAAGACGGCCAGCGGCTGCCCCAGCGAGACCGCCTGACCTTCGGCACAGCGGATCTCGATCAGCATCCCGTCGGAAGGGGCGGAGACGGCGATCTCCATCTTCATGGACTCGACGATCACCAGGACGTCGCCCGCCTTGACCGCTCCGCCGGCCGCTCCGGCGATTTTCCAGATGCTCCCCGATACCGGGCTGGCTATCGCCTCGCCGCCGTCCGGCAGGTCGGCCGCCGGGTCGAAGCCGGCATCGGCCGCCGGTTCCATCGAGACGGCAATGTTGTGGCCGGACGCTTCCCAGCGGGCGCGTTCGGCCTCGAAGGCGGCTTGCTGGGTGGCCTTGAAGGCTTCGATGGAAGCGTTGTTGTCTTCCAGGAAGCGGCGGTAGTCGCGCAGGCGGAAGGTGGATTCCTCGATCTTCAGCGAGGCGCGGCCTTGCAGGAAATCCTCCCGGAAAGCCAGCAGCTCGTCATGGGAGACGGGATGGAAGCGGATCTGGTCGAAGTGGCGCAGCAGCCAGGTTTGGCCGGGCGGGAACTCCGCCGTGTCCCGGTAGGTGTTCCACATCTGGCAGGTGCGCCCAACGAACTGATAGCCGCCCGGTCCTTCCATGCCATAGACGCAAAGGTAAGCGCCGCCGATGCCGACCGCGTTTTCCGGCGTCCAGGTACGGGCCGGGTTGTACTTGGTCGTGACCAGCCGGTGACGGGGATCCACCGGGGTCGCCACGGGAGCGCCGAGATAGACGTCGCCCAAACCCATGACCAGATAGCTGGCATCGAACAGGATCGCCTTGACCGCCTCGATATCGTCCAGCCCGTTGATGCGGCGGATGAACTCGATATTGCTCGGGCACCAGGGAGCGTCCGCCCGCACCGACTGCATGTATTTGGAAATGGCGAGCCGGGTCGCCTCGTCGTCCCAGGACAGCGGCAGGTGGACGATGCGGGTCGGGACCTCCAGATCGTCGATGGCGGGCAGGGCGTGCTCCGCGGCGATCAGGTGGTCGAGCAGGTCCGTCAGCGCCAGTTCCCTGCTGTCATAGTGGATCTGGAGCGAGCGTATGCCGGGCGTCAGGTCCAGGATGCCGGGCAAGTCGGCAGCCTTGAGGTGCTGCTGGAGTGCATGGACCCGGAAGCGCAGGTTCAGGTCCAGCACCAGCGGACCATACTCCACCAGAAGATAGCGGTCGCCGGAGCGCCGGTAGACGACATCCTCTCCGCCGCGAACCGCTGCGAGCCGGTGCAGGACCGCATCGTCGGAACCGGTGCCGCGACGCGGCGGCAGGCTGGCCGGATCGGCCGGGCGAAGCATCGCGATGGCGGCGTCCTGGGCGTCTTCCAGGCGTGCCGCTTCGGCAGCGGTCAGGCGTCGGAAGCGGACCCGGTCGCCGGGGCGCAACTGGCCGATCTTCCAAAGCTCGGCCTGCACGATGGTCGCCGGGCAGACGAAACCGCCCAGGCTCGGCCCGTCCGGCCCCAGGATGACCGGCATGTCGCCGGTGAAATCGATGGTGCCGATGGCGTAGGCGTTGTCGTGGATGTTGGACGGGTGCAGCCCGGCTTCGCCGCCGTCCTTGCGTGCCCATTCCGGCTTGGGGCCGATCAGCCGGACGCCCGTGCGGCTGGAGTTGTAATGGACCTCCCAGTCCGACGCGAAGAACGTTTCGATGTCGCTCTCGGTGAAGAAATCGGGTGCTCCGTGGGGACCGTAGAGGACGCCGATCTCCCAGGCATGGCCGTATTCCGGAACGAGGGCAGGGGACAGCGGCAGCGCTTCTCCGGCGGCCTCGCTTCCGATATGCAGGATGTCGCCGGGCATCAGCGCCCGCCCGCCATGACCGCCGAACTTGCCCAGGGTGAAGGTGGACCGGCTGCCGAGATAGTCCGGCACGTCGATGCCGCCCTGGACCAGCAGATAGGCGCGGCATCCGGCTTCGGTCGCCGCACCTATCCGGAGCGTAGCACCGGCTGGGATGGCGACCGGCTGCCAAAACGGCACCGTTTCGCCATCGAGAGAGGCCGGCATGCCGGCCCCCGCCAGACAGACCACGGCATCGCCGTTGAACTTCAGCACCGGTCCGGAAACGGTCAATTCCAGTCCGGCCATCCCTTCGGGATTGCCCAGCAGCCGGTTGCCCAGCCGGAAGGCCAGCGGGTCCATCGGACCCGACGGCGGCACGCCGACTTCCCAGTAGCCGACGCGTCCCGGATAGTCCTGCACGCTGGTTAGGGTGCCGGGTGATACGACCTCAATGGACTGCGCCCTGTAGGTGACGGTATCGAGGTAGCGCGTGGTGAAGCCGCCTTCGGCGAACAGCGGGTCGGCGGCCAACTGGCGCAGATAGCCGAGATTGGTCTCGATCCCGTCGAGCCGGCAACCGTCCAGCGCCGCCCGCAGCTTGGCGATGGCGTCGGCTCGGGTACTGCCGCGTACGATGATCTTGGCCAGTAGCGGATCGTAGAACGGCGTTACCTCCGTCCCGCGCTCGATCCATGTCTCCACCCGTGCGTCCTTGGGGAAGACCGCTTCGGTCAGGATACCGGCGGAGGGGCGGAAGGCCCGGCCGGGGTCTTCGGCATAGACGCGGACCTGGATCGAGGCACCCTCGGCCCGTCGGGAGTGGGCCGCCAGCGGAAGGTGCTCTCCGGCGGCCTGGGCGATCATCCATTCCACCAGATCGACGCCGGTCACTTCCTCGGTGACGCCGTGCTCGACCTGGAGCCGGGTATTGACCTCCAGGAAGTAGAACTCGCCGGCGGATGTGTCGTAGATGAACTCCACCGTCCCGGCGGACTGGTAGCCGACGGCGTGGCCCAGCCGCTCCGCCGCGTCGAACAGCGCTTGGCGCTGGTCGTTGGAAAGGGCAGGAGCGGGTGTTTCCTCGATCACCTTCTGGTTGCGCCGTTGCGCAGAGCAGTCCCGCTCGCCCAGTGCAACCACGCTGCCGCGCCCGTCGCCGAAGATCTGCACCTCGATATGGCGGGCGTGCTCGACGAACTTCTCCAGGTAGACGCCGGATTCCTTGAAGTTGTTGCGCGAGAGCCGGGACACCGCCTCGAACATGGGGCCGAGCTGCGCCGGATCGCGGCAGAGCTGCATGCCGATGCCGCCGCCGCCAGCCGTGCTCTTGATCATCACCGGATAGCCGATGCTGTCGGTAGCCCGCACCGCCTCCCCGGCATCGGCCAGCAAGCCGCTGCCGGGAGACAGCGGCACGCCGCTGTCCTGGGCGATCCGACGCGCGGTGTGCTTCAGCCCGAACGCCCGCATCTGGTCCGGCGTCGGACCGACGAAGACGATGCCGGCCTCGGCGCAGACCTCGGCGAAGCCGGGGTTTTCCGACAGGAAGCCGTAGCCGGGATGGATCGCTTCGGCGCCGGTGACGCGCGCCGCTTCCAGGATGCGGTCGGCGTCGAGGTAGCTTTCCGAAACGGCGGCTGGCCCGATGTAGACCGCCTCGCCGGCCATGGCTACATGCAGTGAATGCCGGTCGGCTTCGGAATAGACCGCGACGGAGGCGATCCCCATCCGGTCCAGCGTTCGGATCACGCGGCAGGCGATCTCGCCGCGATTGGCGATCAGGACTTTTCTGAACATGGTGGTTTTCCCCTCTACGCCGACGCGTCCCAGACCAGCACCTCGATCGGTGTCGGGTTGTAGGCGTTGCAGGGGTTGTTGAGCTGCGGGCAGTTGGAGATCAGGACGATCACGTCCATTTCGGCCCGCATCTCGACATACTCGCCCGGTCCGCTGACGCCGTCGGCGAAGGTCAGGCCGCCGTCGGGGGTGACCGGCACGTTCATGAAGAAGTTGATGTTATGGGTGATGTCGCGCTTGGTCAGGCCGAATTCCTCGTGCTCGGCCACCGCCAGCAGATAGCTGTCGCGGCAGGCGTGCATGCACTTCTTCTCCAGCGCATAGCGGACGGTGTTGCTCTCGGTCGAGCAGGCCCCGCCCAGCGTGTCGTGCCGGCCCACCGTGTCGGCGACGATCTCCAGCATCGGGTTGCCGGCCGTGGACATCAGCTTGGTGCCGACGCTGAGATAGACGTTGCGCTGCTCGCGGATGGTATCGACCGCGCTGTAGCGTTCTGCCGGGTCGGCGGCGCTGTAGAACAGGGTGTCGGCGGCCTGATTGCCTTCCAGATCGACGATCCGGAAGATCTGGCCGGCACGGACCTTGTGAATCCAGTAATCGCCTGCGGGAACGACCTTGCAGTAGCTGGCGGCATCGGGTGAGAGGGTGCTTTTCCTGGTCATCGTTTCGGTCCCGATCCGCTCAGCCGCACAGGTGATAAAGGTGATTGTTGGCGAAGCCACGCCCGTTCTCGGGCCGGCTGTTGAGGCACGGATCGTCCTCCGCCACCGGCTCGCCCCGGTAGAGTTCGACCGCTATGCCCTTGCGCGGGTACTCCGTGGCAGGGTTCATCGGATGCGGGCAGGTGTGGAACAGGACCAGCGTGTCCATTTCGAACCGCAGATCGACATGGGCGCCCGCCTTGGCCTGCGAGCCGTCGAACACCAGTGAGCCGTCCTCTTCCGTGCGGACCCTGCTGAACCAGTTGACGTTGGCCGCCAGATCGCGCCGGCCCATGCCGTACTTGGCCGCTTCCACCAGGAAGCTGTCATGGCCGTTCTGGGTCCAGTCGTTGCGGTATTCCTGATAGCTCCTGCTGCCCCACTTCGAGGATACCTGCGCCTTGGTGGAGTTGCCGCAGACGGTGTCGTGCCAGCCGGCGGTGTCTTCCACGATCGAGCAGAAGATCCGGCCCATGTCCGAATACAGGCAATGACCGGCGGTCAGCTTGAACGTGTGCTGACACTTCAGCGTGTCGGGGGCGTTGTAGCGCTCCAGCAGATTGCTTGGATTGTAGAACAGCATGCCGACATTGGCGCCGCCGTCGCGGTCGATCAGA
Organism: Skermanella sp.; assembly: GCF_059503625.1. Taxonomy (NCBI): domain Bacteria; kingdom Pseudomonadati; phylum Pseudomonadota; class Alphaproteobacteria; order Rhodospirillales; family Azospirillaceae; genus Skermanella; species Skermanella sp. The sequence goes on along the minus strand of NZ_JCACHA010000142.1, from coordinate 13,098 downwards.
CGCAGGACCGTTCCGCGCTTCAGCGTGAACGACCAATGCTTGCCGCCGTCGAATTGATCTTGATAAAGCAGGTCGGGGCGAACGGTTGCCATGGCCACACCTCAGGCATAGGAGGAGTGCCGGGCAATGGGACGTCCCATCGGAGCAACATCCTCCGTGTTTGAGACCTCCCGGGCTTTTGTCCCGCCGTGTGCCCGTTCGCTGTTCACCGAACGGGTCGCTGCTCTCGGACCAGTAACACCGGACGGGTGTGTAAAACCTGTCCAGCCGGAACCCTAGCTGCTAGGGCAAGGGTTTTTGCAAGTGTGATGCCACGCTAAGGAAACGCTGAAATCCAAGTCTTGAGGACGGACCATGCATGCAATAACTCGGTTTCTGCCTACCCTGGCACCACGTCTGGCGTCATTTTAAGCAGTCGCGTCGTAACGGATTTCAAACCCCTTGATTCTCAACAATTCTCCGTGGCAGTAGCGGCCTAAAGTTTCAGCCGGCCATGGATTGGGCGTATCCTCCGATGATCGAACTCAAACAGGTGAGCCACAGTTTCGGCGATCATCCGGTGCTGCGCGACGTATCGCTGTCCATCGCCGAACGGCGGGTAGCCGTGGTCGGGGCCAACGGCTCCGGCAAGAGCACCTTCGCGCGCTTGCTGAACGGGCTGGTCGTTCCGGACGAGGGGACAGTGACGGTCGATGGCCTGGATACGCGGACGGATGGCAAGGCGGTGCGCCGGAAAGTCGGTTTCGTGTTCCAGGACCCGGACACGCAGATCGTCTATCCCACGGTTGAGGAAGACATCGCGTTCGGGCTCAAGAACCTGAAGCTGGACAAGGCGGAGATCGCGCGCCGGGTGACCGCCGTCCTCGACCGCTATGGCCTGACCGAACACCGGACGCGCTCGGCGCATCTGCTGAGCGGCGGACAGAAGCAGCTTCTGGCGATCTGCTCCGTCCTGGTGATGGAGCCGGTCTATGTCGTCTTCGACGAGCCGACGACGCTGCTCGACCTGCGCAACAAGCGGAAGATCGTGGAAATCGTCGCCGCGCTGCCGCAGACCGCCATCTTCATCTCCCATGACCTGGACCTGCTGGGCGGCTTCGACCGCGTGCTGGTGTTCGACGGCGGCCGCGTCGTCGCCGACGATCGTCCGGGACCCGCCATCGCCCGCTATGTCGAACTGATGAACTGATGCTGGGCCTCTACATCGACCGGGACTCCGTCATTCACGCGCTTGCTCCCGGCGTCAAGATGCTGGTGCTGGCGCTGTCGGCGCTGGCATTGATCGCGGTGGACGACTGGCGGGTACTTGCCGCTGTCCTCGCCGTTGTCTTGAGCCTCTTCGCCGTTGCGCGTCTGCCCGCCCGCGAGGTCGTGGCCCAGCTTCGCCCCGTGCTGTTCCTGGCGCTTTTCTTCTTCGCGGTCCATGCGCTGCTGGTAAGCTGGCAGAGCGGCTTGGTGACGGTGCTGCGCTTCACCATCCTGGTTTCCCTGGCGGTCGTGATCACTCTGACGACCCGCGTGTCGGACATGGTCGATGCGCTGGAAGTCGGACTTCGGCCCCTGCGGTTCGTAGGGGTAAATCCGGCCAAGATCAGCCTGATGATCTCGCTGGCGATCCGCTTCGTACCGCTGCTGGTCGATCTGGTGCGGGAGATCCGCGCGGCTCAGCAGGCGCGTGGGCTGGAGCGCAGCGTCACCGCCGTCGCCGTGCCGCTGATCGTCAAGACCTTGCGCATGGCCAGCGTGCTGACCGACGCCATCGAGGCGCGCGGCTACGATCCGGATTGAGTTTTCCCCGGCAGAAGCCCACACCGATCTCCGCCCAGATAGATTTCCTCGAAGAAACCGGATTGAACTGAAATGCTCAGCACTCGCGATATGGTTCACGTTGCCCTGTTCGCCGCCATCATGGCGGCTCTTGGGCTGATGCCGCCTGTCCCGGTCGGCTTCGTTCCCGTGCCGATTACGGCGCAGTCCATGGGCGTCATGCTCGCTGGCGCCATCCTGGGCGCCAAGCGCGGCGCGCTGGCGATCGTGCTGTTCCTGGCGCTGGTCGCGGTAGGATTGCCTTTGCTGTCGGGCGGACGCGGCGGACTTGGCGTCTTCTTCGGACCAACGGCGGGCTTCCTGGTGTCCTGGCCAATCGGCGCCTTCGTGACCGGCTGGCTGACCGAGCGCTTCTGGAAGCGCCTCGGCTTCGCGCATCTCCTAGCCGCCTGCGCGGTTGGAGGCATCTTTGTCGTCTATGTCATCGGTATCATCGGTCTGAGCCTGATCGCGGGTTTGCCGCTGGAGAAGGCGGCGGCGGGATCGATCACCTTCATCCCCGGCGACCTGATCAAGGTCGTCATCGCCGCCTTCGTCGCCAAGACGGTCAACCGGAGTTACCCGGTCATCCGCGCCTGAAAATCGTCACGCATCGTACACGCTGAAATGCGCGTCGGTCGGCTGGCAGGCGGTGCCGTTGATCGGCAGGATGTCCTGCGGGCAGGCCGAGAATGCGATCACCAGGTCCATTTCGGCCCGCAGGACGACATAACCGCCCTTGACCGGAGCGGGCGGGGCCTCGAACGACAGGCTGTTGTCAGGGGCGACCGGGATGTTCATGAACAGGTTCAGCGGGCTCGGCGTTTCCGGTGGAGTCAGCCCCAGGTCAGCCAGTCCCTGGGCCAGATTGTCGGTGCAGTTGTCGTGATGACCCTCGCAGCCCAGCAGCTCGTAGCGGTACCGGTCGCAGGCGGCGATCAGCGTGTCGTGGACGCCTCCGGAGGTATCCTCCAGCAATGTCAGGATCGGGCGGCGGCGGTTGGTCAGCAGCGCGTCGCCGATCTTGGGAATGATCTTCAGGATATGGGCGCGGGTGTGCTCGTTCGACATGAACTCCGTCATGTCGTCGCGCCGAAAGGCCCAGGTATCGACGACCTGTTCGCCATGGGTGTTTATGATCTTGACCAGTTGCCCCTTGGCGACGAAGGCGGCCTTTCCCCTGCGGGCGGGGATCGTCACGAGCTGTTCGGCGGACATGATGGTCAATCCTTCTTCTGCTTCCGGTCGGAAATGCTTTGCGCCATGACGCAGAGCAACTCGAACATGATCGTCGCCGCCGTCAGCGCCGTGGCGCCGGAGGGGTCGAAGGGTGGCGATACCTCGACAAGGTCGGCGCCGACGATGTCCAGGCCGCCGAGCAGCCGGAGCATCTTCTGAGCCTCCCGCGTCGTGATGCCGCCGATCTCCGGCGTGCCGGTCCCCGGCGCAATCGACGGGTCGAGGACATCGATGTCGAAGGACACGTAGGTCGGCAGGTCGCCGACGATGGCGCGGGCCTCGGCCATGACGTCCTTCGCGCCGCGTTCGTCGAATTCCTCGATGAAGATCAGGCGAATGCCGTGCTCTCTGGCGTAGTCGAAGTTCGCCGCGTCCGAGATGGCGCCGCGCAACCCGATCTGGACGGTCCGCTTCGGATCGAGCAAACCTTCCTCCACCGCGCGCCGGAATGGCGTCGCGTGGTTGTACCGGCTGCCGAAGAAGCTGTCGAAGGTGTCGGAATGGGCGTCGAAGTGGATGAGCCCGACCGGTCCCTTATCAACCAGGCCGCGCAGGATCGGCAGCGAGATCAGATGGTCGCCCCCGACCGTCAGCGGAACCGCCCCGGCCTGCCGAACGCCGCTGTAGTACCCGGTGATGCTCTCCATGCTCGCGGCGAGGTCGAGCGGGTTGATCGGTGCGTCGCCGCAATCGCCCACACGTACCAGATCGTAAGGCGAGATGCCGGTGACGTGATGGACGCGGCGGGTCAGGCTGGATTGGTTGCGGATCTCGCGAGGACCGTGGCGGGTGCCGGGCCGGTTGGTCGTTCCGCCGTCGAACGGGACGCCGATCAGCGCCACGTCCACCTCCTGCGGGGTTGCGACCGGCAGGCGCATGAAGGTCGGCATACCGGCGAAACGCGGCACGACGCCGCTGTCGAGTGGCTCGAAAACCTTGTCGCTCATATCGCTGTTAAACTCCAAACTCTTTCCGGACGGCTTGTGTGATCCACTCAACATGGTCGTTCATCAGAAGCTCGCCCTTTTCGGCGGTCGAACCCTGGGCACGGGCAAGGACGCCGGACGTGGGGCCGAAGCCTTCGGGGACGGGGTAGCGGTCATAAGTCGGGAACTTTGCCGGACCATCGGAAGGTACCTTGCTCATATCGACCAGATCGGGCCGCAGCAGGAGCATCAGCGACGTTTCCAGCAGGCTGGCGTGCTCAAGCTCGGTTCCGGGGAAGCCTTCGGGGAACAGCTTGTCCAGCGTGTCGCGGCCGACGAAGTCCCAGTATTCCAGCCGCATCACCTGCATGTCGGCGATTCCGTCTCGCCGCAGTTCGCGGAGGCCCAGATCGACGCCCTCTACCGCCGGCCAGCAGTTCTCGAAATGGCCGTTGACGACGACCAGCCGCCGAATTCCGTCGGTGCCGAGGCTGCGGATCACGTCGCGCACGACCAGGGAGAAGGTGTTGGCGTCGAGGCTCGTGGTGCCTGGAAACGCCTCGCCGCCGCCCGACCTCGGCTGCGATTTGTAGCCATAGGGGATGGTCGGGGCGACGATGCCGCCGACGTTGCGCGCCACCCGTTCGCAGACCGCGGTGGGCAGCACGACATCCACGCTCATCGCCATGTGGGGGCCGTGCTGCTCGGTAGTACCCAGCGGCAGGAAGACGGTGACGCCCTCTGCCACCTTGGCGGCGAACTCCGGCCAGCTCAGCTCGGCCATGAAGACGCTCTCGACCATGGAAACGGTTCCTTCGAGTGAGTGCCGGATCAGTGCATTGCCGCGCCGCCATCGACGCTGATGCATTGTCCCGTGGTGAAGCTGGCGGCAGGGGAGGCCAGGAAGAGGATGGCGGCGGCCACTTCCTCCGGACGCCCGATCCGGCCCATCGGATTGGCGGATTCGAGAGCCTTCTGAGCCTCCGTCATTCGGTCGAACCCCAGCAGCGGCGTGTCGATCGGACCGGGAGCCACGGCGTTGACGAGGATGTCCGGGGCAAGTTCCCGCGCCCAGGAACGGGTCAGCGAGATCATCGCCCCCTTGGTGGCGCAGTAGCCGGACGCGTTCTGCCGTCCCAGATACGCCAGTTCCGACGCGATGTTGATGATGCGGGAGCCCGGCTTCATCGCCTTCAAGGCTTCCCGCGCCACGATGATCGGACCCCGGACATTGACCGCGTACATCCTGTCGATATCGGCGATGTCGATGCCGCGCAGCGGCGCTTCGATCTCGATCCCGGCGCAGTTGACCAGGATGTCCAGGCCGCCGAGACGATCCACGGCGCCGGCGACCGCGTCGATGACCTGACGTTCGTCGGTCAGGTCGGCGATGACCCAGTCGGCGTCGCCGTCACTCCCCGGCACGCGGTCAAGCCCAACTACCCGCACACCGGCATCGCGAAGTGCCGCACGGGCGGCGCGGCCGATGCCGCTGGCGGCACCGGTCACCAGCGCCCGCTTTCCGTCCAGTCCCATCACCATGGCACTTCTCCCCGATCCGCCCCGAGGCTCTGGCCGGTGATGTTGGCGGCGAGGCCGGAGGCGAGAAAAAGATACGTTCCCGCCATATCGGGCGGCTCCATCAAGCCCGGCAGCGCCTGTCCGGCGATGATGTCGTCGAGCAAGTCCGGCTCCGGACGGTTCGCCCGCTCCGCCATCCTGCCGAGCGACCGCATGGAAGCTTCGGTCCGCACCCAGCCGGGGCACACCGCGTTGACCCGGATGCCCCTGGGGCCAAGCTCCTTCGCCCAGGTCTTGGTCAGGCCGATGACCGCGTGCTTGGACGCGACATAGGCGGAGAACAGCGGCTCCGCGACGCGGCCCCAGACGGAAGCCGTGTTGACGATGGCGCCGCCGGCGCGCATTCCCGGCGCCACGGCGCGGGTCACCAGGAAGGTCCCGAGGATGTTGATCTCGACGATCCGCCGGAACGCCGCTTCGTTCTCGGCGCTCGGGTCGTCAAGCGGAGTCATCAGCTCCAGGCCGGCATTGTTGATCAGCACATCGACGGTACCGATCCGCGCCGCCATGGCCACGACTTCATCGTTGCGGGTGATATCGACGCGGTGCGCCGTGGCGCCCAGTTCTCCAGCGGCGGCATGGATGCCCTCGTTCTCCGCCGCGACGTGGAGATCAGCTCCGGCGGCGGCGAATCCCTGCGCGATCCCGAAGCCGATGCCCCGGCTGGCGCCGGTGATCAGGACGGTGCGCCCCTTGAAGCTCAGAAAGTCGCTCACTCTTCGTCTCCCGCCGCTTCGCGCAGCAATTTCAGAACCCCATTCCGAAGCTGGAAGAACTCCGGGCTGTCGCGCAGTTCGAGCGGACGCTCAGCACCCAAGCGTTCCGTGATGTCGATATCGGCCATGACGCGGGCGGGGCGCTTGGAGAAGACGATGACCCGGTCGGCCAGGAACACCGCTTCCTCGACATCGTGGGTCACGAAGACGATTGTCTTGGCGTCGCGCCGCTGGATCGCCCGAAGCTCCACCTGCAAGCGCTCCCGCCGCTGGGCGTCCAGCGCCCCGAACGGCTCGTCCATCAGCATCACGTCGGAGCCTGCCGCAAGCGTCCGGGCGATGGCCACCCGCTGGCGCATGCCGCCCGAGACCTTGTTGGGGTAGGCGTCGGAGAACTCGTACAAACCTACCAGTTCCAGATAGTTGTCGCGGCGGGCAACCTTCTGCTGTTCCGTCAGGTCCTTGCGGTAGCGCATACCGAACAGGACGTTCTCGGCAACCGTCAGCCACGGGAAGGACGAGTAGGACTGGAACACCATGCCGCGCCGGTGATCCGGTCCGCCGACCGGCAGGCCTTCCAGGCTGATCACCCCGGAGGAGGGCGTCTCCAACCCGCCGATCATCCTCATCAGCGTGGTCTTGCCGCATCCGGACGGCCCCAGGAAGACGACGAATTCGTTTCGCTCGACCGTGATGCTGAACGGCTGCGCCACCACGTCCAGGTCGCCGAACCGCTTGGTGACGCCATGGAAGGCCAGATAGGGCTCGATCATTTCTCCAATCTCACAGGTAGCGGAAGGCGCGGCGGTGGACGGCGCGGAGAAGCTGGTCGGTGACCAGTCCGATCACTCCGATCACGACGACGCCGGCCATCACTTCGGGCGTCTTCATGTACCGGCGGGCGGTCCAGATGACGAAGCCGATGCCGCTGTCGGCCGCGACGATCTCGGCGATGATCAGGTAGGTCCAGCACCAGCCCAGCGTGATTCGCAGGTTGTCGACCAAGCCCGGCAGCATGGCGCGGAACGCCACGTCGCGGAGCGTCTGCCGCGTGTTCGCTCCCAGGGTATGGGCGATCTCGATATACTCGTGCGGCACCCGGCGCATGTCGTCGGCCACCAGCAGGACAAGCTGGAAGAAGGTGCCGAGCCACAGCAGATACAGCTTCGTGCTTTCCCCGACGCCGAACCAGATGATCGACAGCGGCACCAGCGCCGGCACCGGCAGGTAGCGGATGAAGTCGATGATCGGCTCGAGTGCCGCTCCGACCACGCGGTAGCTGCTCATCAGGATGCCGATGGGGATCGCCATGACTGCCGCAAGGATGAAGGCGACCCATACCCGCAGCGTCGAGATGCCGGCATGCTGAAGCAGGTTCTGCTTCTGGACCATCATCAGCATCGAACCGAGCACGGTGCTGGGGGAGGGCAGGAAGGTCGTATTCACCAGCCCGATCCGTGCGACCGCCTCCCAGATCAGCAGCAGCCCGACGCTGGTCCCGACGCCGATCCCGATCTGCGCCCGCCTGGACAGGGTGCCGCGAAACGCCCAGATCGAGGATGGATCGGGCCTGGGAGCCGTCGTGGCAAGTCGGGAATTCGGTGCGGTCACGGGGGCGGTTTCGCTGATATCTGTCATGTGTCCGGCCTACGGAGAGACGGCGGCGATCACCGAAGGATCGATCTGGCTGGAAGCCGACAGCTTCGTCTCCGCGGCGCCGTTCTCCAGGTTGAGCTCCATGACGGTATCGAAGATCCCGTACAGCTTGCCGGGCTTGCCGGGAGTTCCGATCATCTCCTTGGCCTCGGCGAGCGGCGTATAGGCGAGGCTGGTGGCGATGATGTCCTTTACCTCGTCCTCGCTCAGATTGTAGTGGGGCGCCGCCAGCGCGATGAACTCGGCCGGATTGGTCTCGAAGAACTTGATGGCCTTATAGATGCCGGTCAGGAAGTTCTGGTACTTCTTGGGGTTCTTCTTGAGGTCGTCCTGCCGGGCGGTGATCACGTCGATGATGATCTCCGAATCGAGCGACGACAGCAGGACCTTGCCCTTGCGCGCGGGGGAGATCGTGATCGCCTGGGACTGGAACGGCTGATATGTCCCGACCGCCGCGATCGAAGTATCGGCGAAGACCGCTGCGGTGTCGGCGGTCGCGATCTCCACGATCTGCAAGTCGTTCAGGCTCATCCCGGCCTTCTTGAGGGCAAGCTGAAGCAGCAGGCGGGCGGGGATGTTGGGCTCCACCGCGATCTTCTTGCCGCGCAGGTCGGCGACGCCGTCGATCGAACCGTCGGCGATCACGCCGTCGCCGCCGACCGACTTGTCGATCGTGCCGATGATGATGCCGGGCGTGGTCTCGTCGCGCGGGCGGCCCTGGTGCTCGCCGACGGTCCGCATATCCACGTCTATGTCGCCGCGCTGCATCGCCGCCATCACGTTGGCGCGGTCGTCCTCGAACTTCATGTCGACGGTCAGGCCGAGTTCCTTGAAGTAACCCTTGTCGGACGCCACGAACACGGGGGCGAACCCCGGCCATGTCGGCGACAGCACGCGGATGGTGTCTGCGGCCAGGGCCGGTGCGGAAACGGTCCCGAGAAGGAATACAGCGGCTGCGATCTGACTTATGCGGAGCATCGGTGACCCTCTTCACAGGAATTCGATGCCGCGATCATCACCCAGGTTTACATCGAAAATGAATCCCGTTTAATAGACGGATACATCGAAAACCATAAATGTATCGAAGCAGGCCCGATCATGAGACGCCTCGACAATATCGACCTGCGCCTGCTGCGCGTCTTCGTGACCCTGGCCGAAGCCGACGGCTTCGCCGATGCGCAGATCCTGCTCAACCTGTCGCAATCGACGCTGAGCACCCATCTGGCGGCGCTGGAGCGGAAACTGGGTGCGCCGCTGTGCCAGCGCGGGCGGCGGGGCTTCCGCCTGACCGAGTTCGGGGAAGCGACCTACGACGCAGCCAAGCGGCTGTTCGCCGAGATCGACGCCTTCCAGTCGCGGATCGGGCGCGACCGGGGCAAGCTGATGGGGAGGCTGCGGATCGGCATCGTCGACGGCGTCGTGACCTCGCCCGTGCTCGGCATCCACAAGGCCCTGGGTCGCTACTGCGACTACGCGCCGGATGTCTTCATCGACCTGTGGCTCGCCACCCCGGCGGAGCTGGAAACGGCTGTCGCCGACGGCTCACGCGATGTCGTGGTCGGTCCGATGTCGCAGAAGGTACCGGGATTGACTTACCAGCCGATCTACCGGGAGCCGCACGCCCTCTACTGCGGCCGTCCCCATGCGCTCTTCGACGTGCCGGACGAGCGGCTGGACAGAAGCGCCATCGAAGCGGCGTCGTTCGCCGTGCGCGGCTACCAGCACTTCGACGACCTCTACCGCGCCAACCATCCGCGGCCGGCGGGCACCGTCATGCACATGGAGGCGCAGGTCATGATGATCCTATCGGGCCGTTTCATCGGCTTCCTGCCCTGCCACATCGGCGAGGACTGGGTCGGACGCGGACTGATGCGCCCGCTGAAACCGAAGACCTACAATTTCGCGTCGTCGCATTTCGTCGTGACGCGCAGCGCCGACGAACAGCGGGCGCTGGTCCAGTCCTTCGTCCAGGAAATTAGACGTCAGGCCGCCTCGGCGTGAATAAAACCATTAGCCTAGTTATTATTAAACTTTTATGTCTTCTTCCCTTCAAGTTGCAGAAATGCGAGTGGTCATGATATCCGAAGTATCAGATCTGGCGAACCTGCACCAGCACAGCGCTTGTCAAACGGAGGTTCTATGGACATGCGGACCTGCGCAAAGGGCGACTGGCGAATGCTCCGGGAAAATCTTCAGCGCCTTACCGTCGCATTTCAACCGATAGTCAGCACCACCTCCGGCCAGATCTTCGCACACGAGGTCCTGGTGCGGGGACATGAGGCAATGGGATACCGGTCGGTCGGGGAAATGCTGCGTGCCAGTCACGACGCCGGTTTGCTGTCGGAACTCGAAGCTCTCGTGCGGCGCAAGGCTCTCCGGATGCTGCCGCCTTCCGCAGCGGACGGCTCCCGGGTTTTGTCCTTCAACCTGGATCATCGAATAGCCGACGCCTGGAATGTCCTGAGCGGCATCGGAGCCGGAGACCCCGGCAAGGACGGTGTGCGGGTGGTGACGGAGATAACGTCGATGCCCGCCTGTACGGACGCCGCTGCCCGCGTTCGGCTGCTGAAGCGAGGGGGAGCCATGCTGGCGCTCGACCGCTTCGGAGTCACCGCCGATGGACTGGAGATGCTGCACGAGGTCGAGCCGGATTTCATCAAGATCGACCGCTCCTTCATCCAGGGGATCGAGGCGAATGCCCGCAAAAGGGTGGTTCTGGCTCAACTGATCGGCGTGGCCCATACGCTGGGCGTTCAGGTGATTGCCGTCGGTATCGAGAACGCTCAGCAACTGCGGATCTGCCGCGACCTGGGCAGCGATCTGGTCCAGGGCTTCTACGTCCAGGCACCCATCGCGGATGCACGCCGCGCCGGCTTGTCCTTCCCGCATGTCGGCATGTGCGACAGCTTCACGGACCGCAGGAAGAAGGATCAGGAATGGGTGCTGGAGCGTCTGGACACGGCTCCGGCAATTCCATCCGACATGCCGATGCGCGAGGTCTTCGGCAGGTTCGCCAGCAATGCCAGCGCGTCTTTTCTCCCGGTGGTCGACGGCGCCGGCCGGCCGCTCGGCATCCTGTGCGAAAGCAGCCTCAAGAACTACGCGTATTCTCCCTTCGGCAAGGACCTGATCGCCAACAAGCAGATCGGCCGCAAGATCACGGACTTCGTCGTCCGCTGCCCGGTGATCGACCTTGCGACCCCATTCGACCAGATGCTGGCGATCTTCTCGGCTACCGATCACGCCGACGGCATCCTGATCACCACCGACATGGTCTATCGCGGCTTCCTCAGCGCCCATTCGCTGATCCGCGCCGTCCATGAGAAGAACCTGGACCGCGCGCGGGAGGAGAACCCGCTGACCCGGCTGGCGGGCAACGCCGCCATCAACGAGTACATCGCCAGCCGGATCGCGGACGGCGAGGGCGCCTTTCTGGCCTATATCGACTTCGACAACTTCAAGCCGTTCAACGACACCTACGGCTTCCGCCAGGGCGACCGCGCCATCCTGCTGTTCGCCGAATTGTGCCGCAAGGCGGCACGGCCGGAAACATGGTTCCTGGGCCACATCGGCGGCGACGACTTCTTCATCGGCATCCGCGGCGTATCGGCCGGCGAAGGCGCCGCCGAGATAAGCGCGCTGATCGGCCGGTTCACGTCGAATATCGAGAGCTTCTACGACCCGGAAACCCGGTCGCGCGGGTTCATCACGGCGGAGGACCGGGAGGGCAGGTCCAAGACCTTCCCGCTGCTGACGGCCAGCGCCGTCCTGTGCCAGTTGAACCCCGGCGTCGCCTGCCCGACCATCGACGAGATCAGCGGGGCCATCGCCGCGAGCAAGAAGGAGGCGAAGGCCTCCCCCAGCAAGCTCGCTTTCGCGACATTGGCCGAAACGCGGGATGCCGGCGGGTCGATGGAGCGGGTGCCTGCCTGAAGCGGCAGCGCCTGCTTCAGGCGGACATGACCGGCAAACCGGCCAATGCGATCAGTCCTGCTTCGCGTATGGGCAGGAACCGGTGGAAGAAAGACGCTCCATCTCCAGGCTCAGGCCGCTTGTATCGATGGCGTGGCAGGTCGTCAGATAAGCCTCGCACGCGCGCTGAAGCTCATGCATCTGATCGTCCAGTCTTTTCGCCGCTTCCTGAAAGTGGGTGATTTCAGCGTGTTCGGCTTGCAGAGCATCGGAAAGACGATGGGTGCCGGCGATCAGGGGAGCCTTGGCGCCGCCTGAGCAGGACCGCCCAGGATCCTGTGCGAATACGCATCTGATTCCAGCCAGGTCGAACGACCGTGTATTGTCCATCTCAGGCCATATAGGTTCGGGCGGCACTGACGCCGCCGGTTGTGAGAAAGCTTTCGAGAGAATCAAACGAACCCCGATCCCTCGCGGGACCGGGGCCGCGTGAAGCCGGTGCGTTCAGGCCGCGCGCACCGTGCGGATGAAGGCAACGACCTGAGCCTGCAGTTCCCTGGTCTGTTCGGCGAGTGCGCCGGCCGAGTCCAGCACCTGACCGGAGGCGTTGCCGGTATCGTTGGCGACCTGCTGGACATCGGCGATGTTGGCCGACACTTCCTGCGTTCCGCCGGCCGCCTGCTCGATGCTGCGGACGATCTCCGCCGTGGCCGCGCCTTGTTCCTCCACGGCGGCCGAGATGCTGGCCGACACCTCGTTGATGCTCGCGATCGTCTCGCAGATGCCCCCGATGGCCTCGACGGCTTCGGCGGTGGCGTTGCGGATGTCGGCGACCTGACGGGCGATATGGTCGGTAGCCGTCGCGGTCTGGTGCGCCAGGCTCTTCACTTCCTGGGCGACGACGGTGAAGCCCTTGCCGGCGTCGCCGGCGCGCGCCGCCTCGATCGTGGCGTTGAGCGCCAGCAGGTTGGTCCGGGAAGCGATCTCGGTGATCATCGTCAGGACCTGACCGATCTCCTGTGCGGCCGCCGTAAGGCCGGTCACCCTCGACGTGGTCAGTTCGGTTACCCTCACCGCCTGATCGGCGATCCGGGTCGAGTAGGCTACCTGTTCCGCGATCTGACGGATCGACATCGACAACTGCTCCGTGGCGGAAGCCACGGTCTGGACGTTCGCGGAGGTCTGTTCCGCCGCCGCCGCCACGGCGGTCGAACGCTGCGCCGTCCTGTCCGCCGTCGCGGACATTGCCTGCGCCGTCGTCT
>NZ_JCACHA010000141.1:0-3722 GCF_059503625.1 Skermanella sp. | reverse complement strand
CCTGGGGAGTGGCAACCTCCTCCTGGGCCACCTCAAGGATGACGTCGCCGGGACGCAGGCCCTTCTCGGCAGCGGCGCTGTTGCCGGCGACCTCCGTCACCAGGACACCCTTGAGCTGCTCGTTGATGTCGAACTGCTGGCGCAGTTCCGGCGTGATGTTGGTCAGCTTCAGCCCCAGCGCCTCGACCGATTCCGGCGCCGCCGGTGCAGGCTCGTCGGGGATGGCCGCCAGGGCGCCGGATTCCTCGGCCGCCTCGAGTTCGCCGACCTTGACCTGGACGGTCTGTTCCTTGCCGCGGCGCCACAGCTTGACCGGCACCTTCTCCTCGACGCCGGTTTCGGCGACGACGCGCGGCAGGCGCCGCATCTCGTTCACTTCCTTGCCGTCGAAGGTCAGGATCACGTCGCCTGCCTGGATGCCGGCATCGGCCGCCGGGCCATTGGCGGTGACGCTGGCGACCAGGGCGCCGGTCACGGCCTTCAGCCCCAGGCTTTCGGCGATCTCGGGGGTCACGCCCTGGATGCGCACGCCGAGCCAGCCGCGCCGGGTCCGGCCGAACTCCTGGAGCTGGGCCACGACGCTGCGCGCCAGGGTAGAGGGAATGGCGAAGCCGATACCGACCGAGCCGCCGGAGGGCGAGAAGATCGCCGTGTTGATGCCGATGACCTCGCCCTTCATGTTGAACATCGGGCCGCCGGAGTTGCCCCGGTTGATCGATGCGTCGGTCTGGAGGAAGTCGTCGTAGGGACCCGCGTTGATGTCGCGGGCGCGGGCGGAGATGATGCCGGCGGTCACGGTGCCGCCGAGGCCGAACGGATTGCCGATCGCCAGCACCCAGTCGCCGACCCGCATGTCGTCGCTGTTGCCGAACGTCACGGCCGTCAGCTTCTTGTCGGTCTTGACCCGCAACAGGGCCAGATCCGTCTTGGTGTCGCGGCCGACCAGCTCGGCCTTCAGGTTGGTGTCGTCCTGAAGGATCACGTTGATCTCGTCGGCGTCCTGGATGACGTGGTTGTTGGTCACCACCAGACCGCCGGCGTCGATGACGAAGCCCGAACCGAGCGAGGTCGCGCGGCGGGGTGGAGCGTTCTGTTCACGGCCCTGGCGGTCGAAGAAGTCGCGGAAGAACTCCTCGAACGGCGATCCGGGCGGGAACTGCGGCATTTCCGGACCCGGACGGGGACCGGCGCCACCGGGGCCGCGACGCTCGGGAATATTTTGCGTGGTCGAAATGTTGACCACGGCAGGGAGCAGCTTCTGGGCCAGATCGGCGAAGCTCTCCGGCGCATTGGAGCGGGCCTGGGCCTGCGCCATTGGCATGGAGGTAAAGAGCAGTAGTGCCACCACCGGCAAACCGGCAACCCAGCGGAACCACCCCCCCTGGAACCTTCCGGGGCGGCGTTGCCCGGCGACGATCGTCATGTCGTTTCCTCCGTCCTGTCCTGGGGCATTCCCGTGTGCGGCATTACCTTGAGCACTGTTCGTCACGGAAGCTCTCTCCTTGCTTCATTTTGCACCCGCCAGCAGCCGCCGCCGGTGCGTAGGCGCGCTCCCAAGGAATGCGCTCCAACTGCCGGGTGTCAGCCCGCGTATAAACCGCCCGGCCCGGTCATGCCGGGAACGGCTTTCGTCGTCACAGGAATAATAAACGCTATTCGGCGTTAAAAGTAAGGCGTCCGGTTGGCTGTCTGACGAACTTATTATTTTTATTCGCCATCCGGCAGGTTCTTCGTCAGCCGCGCAGCAGCCAGACCAAGCCGACGCCGCAGATCGCGGCGACCAGTCCGGCAACGCGCAACTGTCCGACCGGCGTCATGAGCGCCAGCGCCAGCATGCGCCGCATCATGTCGGGGAATAGAGCGTAGGCGATGCCTTCGAGGACAAGAACGAGCGCGAAGGCCGTCAGGAATTCAGTCGTCAACGGTAGGCCCTGGATAGATAGAGAACGTTGCGGCGGCCCAATGGGCCGCCGCAACGGAAATACGGGCCGGCGCCGCTATGATGGGGCGCCGGCCCGGGTGGAGAGGCCCGGGTGGAGAGATCGGTAACCGGATCAGTTGGCGGGTTTGGCCGGCGGTGTGTTATCGGCTCCCTGGGTCGCCGGCGGAGTCGAAGAAGGCGCCGACGGGATTGCTGCCGCTCCCGAGGTCCTGCCGGGAGCGCCGCCCGGAACGCCGCTGGGGGCGCTTCCGGCGCCGCCGGCCGACGCCATGCCGCTCAGGGTGCCGAAATACTTGAAGAAGTCGCCCGTCGGCGAGAGCACCATCGTGGTGTCCTCGTTGCGCAGGCTGTCGCGATAGGCCTGGAGCGTCCGGTAGAACGAGTAGAAATCGGCGTCCCTGCCGGTCGCCTCGGCGATGATCCTGAACGCCTGGTTGTCGCCCTCGCCTCGCAGGACCTGCGAATCGCGCTGGGCCTCGGCGATGATGACGGTACGTTCGCGTTCCGCGCGGGAACGGATCTGCTGAGCCTGCTCCTGGCCCTGGGCGCGGAACTCGGCGGCTTCCCGCTCGCGCTCCGACCGCATGCGGGCGAAGATCGACTGGCTGGTCTCTTCCGGCAAATCGGCGCGCCGGATGCGGACGTCCACCACGTCGATGCCGAAACGCTGTGCCTCCGCGTTGACCTGCTGGCGGATGTCGGCCATCACCTGGGAACGCTCGTCCGACAGGATCGCCAGCACGGTCACGTTACCCAGGACACGGCGCAGGGCCGAAACGACGACCGTGTTGAGCCGCTGTTCCAGCACCATTTCCGAACCGACCGACTGAAAGAAGCGCAGCGGATCGGTGATGCGGTAACGGGCGAAGGCATCGACGTCCAGGCGCTTCTGGTCGGCGAGGATGACCTGCTCGACGGGCGGGTCGAGGTCGAGCACGCGGCGGTCGTAGACCACCACGTTCTGGATGAACGGGACCTTGGCCTTGAGGCCCGGCTCCTGGATCACGCGGCGCGGTTCACCGAACTGGAGGACCAGCGCCTGCTGGGTTTCGTTGACCGTGAACAGGCTGGCTGAGGCGAGGATGCCCAGGATGACGACGACGATGCCGAGAATTGCTAGCTTCTTATTCATGGCTCAAATCCTCACTGCGCCGGGCGTGAAGCGCCGGGAGCGGCGGCCTGCGCGGGTGCCGCAGGGCGTTGCCGCTGCAACTCCGTCAGGGGCAGATAGGGAACGACGCCGTTGGCTCCAGCCTCGCCATTGCCATCGATGATGACCTTGTTGGTGCCGCGCAGCACCTGTTCCATGGTTTCCAGATACATGCGGCGGGCGGTGACTTCGCGGGCGCCCGAATAGGCCTCGTAGACCGACAGGAAGCGCTGGGCGTCACCCTGAGCCAGACTGACGGTCTGCTCGCGGTACGCGGAGGCTTCCTGGACCAGCCGCTCGGCTTCGCCTCGGGCACGCGGGATGATGTCGTTGCGGTAGGCCTCGGCCTCGTTGCGGACGCGTTCGCGGTCGGCGCGGGCGCGCTGAACGTCGTTGAAGGCGTCGACGACGGTGGCCGGAGGATCGACCTTCTGCAACTGGACCTGGGTGATCTCGATACCCGACTGGTAGTCGTCCAGCATCGCCTGGAGGAGTTGGCGGGTGCTGTTCTCGATCTGCTGACGGGCTTCCGTCAGGGCCGGCTGGATATCGGTCTGGCCGATCACTTCGCGGATGGCGCTCTCGGCGGCCTTCTTGACGGTGGTTTCCGGGTCGCGGATCTTGAACAGG
>NZ_JCACHA010000140.1:0-3722 GCF_059503625.1 Skermanella sp. | reverse complement strand
GCGCGCCGCATCCACCAGCCCGCAGCCGTTCTCGATCGCCCGTTGCGGCTGGGGAGTGAACCGGATGCCGGCTTTTTCCAGTGCCGCGAAGCAGGTGCCCGGTTCTTCGCGGAGACCGGCAAGCTGGAGTCTGGTGAAAGCGCCCGGTTCCGCCGTCAGGTCCAGCGGCCCCCATGGGCTCCACGAAGGAGGCACCACGACGATACCAACATAGATCAAGGTCGCGGTGATGCCCGCCATGATCCCGATAAGAAAAACCAACAACTTTCCCATGGCGAGTACATATGGATCTATGAATTCTCCGTTCCAGATCGGTCGGCAACGCTGCCGCTACTCGCCATGCTTCAGCCTTGCGGCCGCCATAATCCGGAGCAGCCCTTTTTTGCCGCGCGGCCAGGGACTAAATGGGGGCGTTGTGTGTTTGATGCCGGAAAGCCAGCCCAACCGGGCAGGCCGCATCGGACCAGACGGGTCGTGAAGATCCACCGGCACCGCCAACGGCTCTGAAGGACCATGAACGACATATCGCTCCGCCCGCACTTCCATCGGCCGCTGACGGGTTTCGACCGTCGCCGCTTCCTGATCACCGCCGCCGGCGCCGGTGCCGCCGGACTGTTGCCGGCCGGCTCCCTGCTGGCTCAGGAAACGCCGCCGCCGCAGCCGGCCCAGCCTGCGACCCAGCCCGCTCCGGCCCCTCCGCCGCCGCAGTTCGGGTTCGAAGCCGTGCAGCAGGTCGCCCGCGATCTGGCGAAGCAGGGCTATTCCGACGACCGCGCCGAACTGCCGCAGCCGCTCCGGAACCTCTCCTACGACCAGTACCGCGATATCCGGTTCAAGCCGGACCAATCGCTTTGGCGCGGCCAGAAGCTGTTCCAGCTCCAGTTCTTCCATGTCGGGTTCCTGTACCAGCAGCCGGTGCGGATCAACGTGGTCAGCGGCGGGCAGCCGGCTCCGGTGCCGTACCAGCCCGGCATGTTCGACTATGGCGCCAACAATTTCGGCGACAAGCTGCCGGACGACCTGGGCTTCGCGGGGTTCCGCATCCATTATCCGCTGCACCGGCCCGACTATTTCGACGAGCTGGCGGTGTATCTCGGCGCCAGCTATTTCCGCATCCTCGGGCGCAACCAGATCTACGGCGCCTCGGCGCGCGGTCTGGCGGTCGATACCGCCGCCACCAGCGGCGAGGACTTCCCCCGCTTCCGGGAGTTCTGGATCGAGGAACCGGGCGCCGACGCCACCCGCCTGACGATCTACGCCCTGCTCGACAGCCGCAGCGCCACCGGCGCCTACCGCTTCGTGCTGACGCCGGGTACCGATACGCAGGCGGAAGTGACGGCATCGGTCTATCCGCGCCGCGACATCGGCAAGCTGGGCATGGCGCCGCTGACCAGCATGTTCTTCTTCGGGGAGAACCGGGGGCGCGGCTTCGACGATTTCCGGCCGGAGGTCCATGACAGCGACGGTCTCCTGATGGAAACCGGGCAGGGCGAGTGGATCTGGCGTCCTCTCCTCAACCCGAAGGACCTGCGAGTCTCCTCCTTCACAGACGAAAACCCGCGCCGGTTCGGCCTGATCCAGCGCGACCGCGACTTCCTGCATTATCAGGACCTCGAATCGTCCTATCACCGCCGGCCCAGCTACTGGGTCGAGCCGGTCGGCGACTGGGGCAAGGGCAGGGTGGAACTGGTCGAGATCCCGACCGACGAGGAGATCAACGACAACATCGTCGCATACTGGGTGCCGGAACGGCCGGTGCGGGGCGGCGAAGGGCTGGACTTCAGCTACCGTCTGCGCTCGGTGCTGGATGCGCCCGAACGTCCGCCGCTGGGCCGCGTCGTGTCGACCAAGATCGGCAGCTCGCGGGTTCCGGGACGTCCCGACCTGCCGCGCGAGGGCCGTCACTTCGTGCTCGATTTCGAGGGCGGCGACATCAGCGTCCTGCGCGCCGAGCAGCCGGTGGAAGCCGTGGTCACCACCAGTTCCGGCGAGCTGCGCCAGCCCATCGTCCAAAAGAACACCGAGACCGGCGGCTGGCGCGTCTTCTTCGACCTGCTTCCCGAAAACAAGCCGGCCGACTTGCGTTGCGTCCTGCGCATGCGCGGCCGGCCTTTGACTGAAACCTGGGTTTACTTGTGGTCACCGGGATGAGCGATCCTTCCTCCCCCCTCGATAGAAATGCAGCCCTTAGAGATAGGGCCGTAGCGGAACTGAGGCGCAAGGCGCTGTGGCGCCGGGGTCTCTATTTCGCTTGTGTGATCCTGTCCACGCTGGCCGGCTCCTACCTGATGGCCGACGTGCTCAGGGCCAACGGCTTCACCGGCATCGAGATGGCGATCCTGGTCCTGTTCACCATCAGCTTCGCCTGGATCTGCACGTCGTTCTGGACCGCGACCATCGGTTTCCTGGTACGTCTCGCCGGGCGCGATCCTGCCGGGCTGGACCCGAACAAGCCCGTAGTCCTGACGGCCCGGACCGCCATCATCATGCCGGTCTACAACGAGGATCCGACGCGGGTCTTCGCCGGTCTTGAAGCGACGTGGCGCTCGCTCCAGCGGACCGGAGAGGAGAACGAGCGGACCTTCGACCTCTTCATCCTCAGCGACACCCGCAAGCCGGAGATCGCGGAGGCAGAGGAGTCCGCCTGGGCGGCGCTGTGCCATCGGCTGAACGCGGAGGGCCGGATCTTCTACCGGCGGCGGGAAAGCAATATCGGGCGCAAGGCCGGCAACATCGCCGACTTCCTGCGTCAGTGGGGTCTCGCCTACGACCATATGCTGGTGCTGGACGCCGACAGCATCATGTCGGGCGATACCATGGTGGCGCTCGCCAAGCTGATGCAGGACAATCCCGGCACCGGCATCATCCAGACCCTGCCGGCCCCGGTGAACCAGGAAACCCTGTTCGGACGCATCCTTCAGTTCGGCAGCCGGGTCTACGGCCCGGCCTTGGTCAGTGGGTTGTCGTGGTGGCAGTTGGGCGAAGGCAACTACTGGGGCCACAACGCGATCATCCGGACCAGCGCCTTCATCGAGCATTGCGGCCTGCCGACCCTGTCGGGGCAGGCCCCGCTGGGCGGAGAGATCCTCAGCCACGACTTCGTCGAGGCGGCGCTGATGCGCAGGGCCGGCTGGCAGGTCTGGATCGTGCCGGAACTTGAAGGCAGCTACGAGGAACTGCCGCCCAATGTGCTGGACTACGCCGTCCGCGACCGGCGCTGGTGCCAGGGCAACCTCCAGCACCTGCGGCTGCTGCCGGCCAAGGGGCTGCATCCGCTTAGCCGCCTGCACCTTATCATGGGCGTGCTGGGCTATGTCTCCTCGCCGCTCTGGCTGATCCTGCTGACCCTCAGCACGATCGATATCCTGACCCAGACCATCGTCGGCCATAACTACTTCGAGCCGGGCTACAACCTGTTCCCCGTCTGGCCGGTGTCGAAGGTGTCGGAGACGATTTCGCTGTTCGTCGTGACGATCGGCATCCTGCTGGTGCCGAAGGTCTACAGCCTGATCCTGACCGTCGCCGACGGCCGCCTGCGCCGGGGTTTCGGCGGGACAGGCAAGCTGCTGCTCAGCGCCTTCCTGGAACTGCTGTTCTCGATGCTGCTGGCCCCGGCCATGATGCTGTTCCACACCCACTTCGTCGTCGCGACCCTGATGGGCCGCAGCGTCCAGTGGAACGCCCAGCCGCGCGGCGAACGGGGATTGACCTTCCGCGAAGCG
>NZ_JCACHA010000139.1:0-3726 GCF_059503625.1 Skermanella sp. | reverse complement strand
CATGACGGGATGCCTCCATCCCGTCATGATGCCGCCACTCAAGTAATGACCGAAGGCTTATCGCGGCCGGTCCGCTTCGAGATTCCGGCGACCGCGTCGGCCGTCGCGATCAGGCCGGCCAGCGCTTCCTGCGAGTCGAGGTCCTGTTTCGCCGGATCGGGCTCGTAGCGTTCCATGTAGACGCGGAGCGTGGCACCGCCGGTCCCGGTGCCGCTGAGGCGATAGACGACGCGGGAGCCGTCGGCGAAGGAGATGCGGATGCCTTGGCGCTTCGAGATCGAGCCGTCGATCGGGTCGCGGTATTCGAAGTCGTCGGCGGTCTTGACCTCGGCGTCGCCGATGCGGGTGCCGGGCAGGGTAGGCAGGGATGCTCGCAGGTCCGCCATCATGGCGTCCGCCGTCGAGTTGTCGATGTCCTCGTAGTCGTGGCGGGTGTAGTAGTCGCGGCCCAGTTCCCGCCAGTGCTGGCGGACGATCTCGCCGATCGGCTGGTTGCGGGCGGCCAGGATGTTGAGCCACAGCAGGACCGCCCACAGCCCGTCCTTCTCCCGGACATGGTCGGAGCCGGTGCCGGCGCTCTCCTCACCGCACAGGGTCGCCCGGCCGGCGTCGAGCAGGTTGCCGAAGAACTTCCAGCCGGTCGGAGTCTCGAACCCCGGGATGCCGAGCTTGGCCGCGACCCGGTCGGCGGCCCGGCTGGTCGGCATCGAGCGCGCGATGCCGCGCAGTCCCCCGGCATAGCCGGGCGCCAGATGGGCGTTGGCCGCCAGCAGCGCCAGACTGTCGCTGGGCGTGATGAACAGGTCGGGACCCATGATCATGTTGCGGTCGCCGTCGCCATCGGACGCGGCGCCGAAGTCCGGCGGGTTCGGCCCGGTCATGGCCGCGACCAGATCGTGGGCGTGGACGGGGTTGGGATCGGGATGGTGGCCGCCGAAGTCGGGCAGGGGCGTGCCGTTCAGCACGGTCCCCGCCGGAGCGCCCAAGCGCTTTTCCAGGATCTCGATCGCATAGGGGCCGGTGACGGCGCTGAGCGCGTCGAACACCATGCGGAACTTTCCACCCCGGCTGCCGCCCCGGAACAGCGAGCGGATCTGGTCGAAGTCGAACAGGCTTTCCATCAGCTCGGCATAGTCGGCCACCGGGTCGATGATCTCGACCGTCATGCCTTCCAGCTGGCTCGTTCCCAGCCGGTCCAGGTCGATGTCCGGCGTCTCCACCGTCCGGTATTCGGTGATTTCGCCGGTCCGCTTGAAGATCGCGTCGGTGATCTTCTCCGGCGCCGGGCCGCCGTTGCCGGTGTTGTACTTGATGCCGAAATCGCCGTCGGGGCCGCCCTGGTTGTGGCTGGCCGACAGGATGATGCCGCCGAACGCCTTGTATTTGCGGATGACGTTGGAGGCGGCCGGCGTGGACAGGATACCGCCCCGGCCGATCAGCAGGCGCCCGATGCCGTTGGCGGCTGCCATCCGGACGATGATCTGGATGGCTTCGGGATTGTAGAACCGGCCATCGCCGCCGACCACGACCGTCTGGCCCTGGATGCCATCGTCGCCGGTGCCGGACATGACGTCGAAGATGGACTGGATGAAGTTCGCCACGTAATGCGGCTGGCTATAGACGGTCACCTTCTTGCGAAGCCCTGACGTGCCGGGCTTCTGGTCGTTGAAGGGAGTGGTCGGGACGATCACCGGAGCCATTTTCTCGATTTACCCTTAGACTGTAATGCTGCCGAGCGGCACGGGAGAGCGGTGGCCCTCGACGATGACGATGCCGGTTTCGGTGACGTGGTAGTGCTTGGCGTCCTCTTCCAGGTCGTAGCCGATCACGGCGTCTTCCGGGATGCGGGCGTTCTTCTCGATGATCGCGCGGCGGATCTTGGCCCGCCGGCCGATATCGACATTGTCGAAGATGATGCTGTCTTCGACCAGCGCTCCGGAATGGACCCGTACCCAGCGGCCGACCACCGACCGCTTGACGACGCCGCCCGAGATGATGCAGCCGCCCGACACCATGCTGTCGATCGCCTGACCCCGGCGCTGCTCCTCGTCGAAGGCGAACTTCGCGGGCGGGTCGGAGTAGCCCGATGTCCGCAGCGGCCACTTCCGGTTATAAAGGTTGAGCGGCGGGTCGATCGCCCGCACGTCCATGCTGGCCTCGTAATAGGCGTCGAGCGTGCCGACGTCGCGCCAGTAGGGCATGCCGTCCGGCGGGTCGCCGGCGATGCGGTTGGTCTGGTAGTCGTAGGCGAACATCTCCACCTTGCCGATCAAGGCGGGCAGGATGTCCTTGCCGAAGTCATGGGAGCTTTCGGGGTTCTTGACGTCCTCGTAGACCATCTTGAGCAGCAGTTCGCTCGAGAAGATGTAGTTGCCCATCGAGGCCAGCACCTTGGTCGGGTCGCCGGGCATGGTGGGAGCGTCTTCCCGCTTCTCGACGAAGCCGATGATCCGGCCGTCCTCGTCGACCTCGATCACGCCGAATTCCTTGGCGTATTTCTTGTCGACCGGGATCACGGCGATCGTAACGCCGGCGTTCTTCTTGGAGTGGAACTCGATCATTTGCCGGATGTCCATCCGGTAGATGTGGTCGGCGCCGAACAGCACGACGAGGTCGGGCTTGGACTGCTCGATCAGGTTGGCGTTCTGGAAGACGGCGTCCGCGGTGCCGCTGTACCAGGTTTCCCCGGGCGAGCGCATCTGTGCCGGCACCGGGATGATGAACTGCTCCTGAAGCAGTCCGCCGAACTGCCAGCCGTCGCGCAAGTGCTGAAGCAGCGACTGGCTTCGAAACTGAATCAAGACATAGATCGAAAAGATTCCGGAATTGATGAAATTACTCAAGACGAAATCGACGATGCGATATTTTCCGCCAAATGGGACTGCCGGCTTGGCGCGTTCCCTGGTCAGCGGGGATAACCTTGTTCCTTTGCCGCCGGCCAGGATCAATCCCATAATCTTCAATTGCATCGTGCTGTTCCTTCTCTTGGCGCCTGATGGTCGCGGACACCGTGGGCATGCCTTTCGCACTTCGGTCCGAGTATAACAATCAGGGCGGAAAAAGGGAGCTTTGTTGCAGCGCAACGATGCTTTTGTTCAGAGGGTTAACCCCTCCTCGCTTGTATTGCTTGAATCATCTTGAATTAATAAAAGGGATGAATTGCCATCGGGCTGGAAAGAACGAGGGTCGTGCTCCCGGCGGCGGCACCGGGAGCACGACCGGGGTTTTGGCAGCGAACGCCGCACCCCGTCATAAAGACGCCTGAAGCGTAATGATGAATTCTCCAGGGGCGTATCGGCGGTCTGCCGGCGTCACGGACGTTTGCGGCGGTTGTCCCAGACGGCGGATTCCGGATCGTCCGCCGGCAGGCGGCTGAGGATCTGGTTGCAGATCGCTTCGGCGCTGCGGTCATAGACCTGCCACTGCGCGACGCTGAGCTTTTCCCTCAGCATCAGCATGCGGCCGACGAGATAATGCTCGCTCAGGCCCAGCTTGACGGACACCGTCTTCAGCTTCGAATGCTCGCCCATGATAATCTCCATCTGCCGCAGCCGGCGGTTATGCTTTGTCGATATGTCGGGGCAGGGGGCCGTTAGGCCGAGACGGCGTGCAAGCCGCGGGTCGGGACGGGCGAGCCATCGGCGGTGAAGCCGTTGTTCATGGCCCAGATCGCGGCCTGGGTGCGGTTGTTGACGTCGATCTTGCGCAGCAGGGTCTTCAGGTGGA
>NZ_JCACHA010000138.1:0-3730 GCF_059503625.1 Skermanella sp. | reverse complement strand
GGACCAGGTCCAAGCCTTTCCCACCGGTTCCCGATTTCGGCAGCTCGGCTGAAATCCCAGTTCCGTTGTCGGCGATGGTCAGCTCGAGAAGACCCTGCGGTGAATGCCGCAGGCTTACCTGGATGGCGCCGCGTCCATCCGGTTCAAAAGCGTGTACCAGCGCGTTGATGACCAGCTCGTTGACGATCAGGGCGAAGGGAACAGCCTGGTCCAGGCTAAGCAACGTGGCGTCGATCCCGGTCGACAATGAAATCTCCGGTCCACGGTAGGTCCGCCTCAGTTCGGCGCACAGATCACTGACGAAGGTGCTGATGTCGAGCCGGGTGAAATCCTGGTCGCGGTACAGGGTGCGGTACACAAGCCCGATCGCCTTGAGGCGGAAACTGTTCTTGAGGAACTGTTCCCGAATGGGACCAGGAGGCGCCTCCCGCATCTGCAGCCCGGCCAGGCTGATTGCCACCTGGATACTGTTGCCGATACGGTGGTGCAGTTCCTGGATCAGGGTCTCCCGGCTTCTCAGCAGCTCCTCCAGCCGCTCCTCGGTGCGCATGCGGATGGCAATCTCGCGGGCCAGTTCGGCGATCTTCTCGTTCAGTACCGCGAAAGCCTGGTTCGAGGTCGCCCTGGGCCGGCAGCGCAGATATACCAAGCCCTCAAATGTTCGGCGACCGTCACAGCGACAGTCAAGAATGCCGGCTGGTGTTCGGAAGCTTAAGGCCCCGGGCACGGCTTCCCTGGTCGACGAACACAGGCGGACAAAGGTCATGACTTTCTCGCGAGCATCGGTCACCAGGTCGCACAAACGGCCGATTGGGGACACGGCGCTGAGACCGAAATCCTCCCGCGCCGCCCGATTGATGGCCAGCACCTCACCATCAGCTGATAGGAGCAGCATCGGTTCCGGGAAGTCATCGGCCGGAACGGAGAAGAGCGAGCTGTTCATTCCAGCGTTCTGGGCCTGAAGTACTCCCGCCCTTCTTCTATCTCACCGGAAGGTTTGAGATGAACCACTACCCGGCAACCGGGGTGGCCCCGTGCGATGGTTTCCTGCAGCTCGACCCGGGCATAGCCGAGATTGTCGGCAGCGATGTGGCCGAAGACATTGGAGGTCATCATGCACATCGAGGGTCGGCCCAGCACCTTGTCACCGAACGGGCAGGCACGATTGCCGAGAACGATCCTGTCGGCATCCTCCTCGATGATTCGGAATTCACCCTGAATGCGGCGCTTGAGGTCGACCAGCACGGCCGCCACCTGCTCGCGCGTCAGTCGATCAACCTTCAAGGCGGCCTTGTAGTCGTCGTTGATCTGCTCACCGATCCGGGCGCCGACCACGCTGATGTAGCCGGACGCCTCGCGCACGCCGACCACGTCCTCAAGCGTGCTGGCAAGCTCGCGGACCAGGCTGCGCAGGAACAGGTCGCGCTCCAGGGGCAGAGAAAGCTCCGCTACGTTTGTCATGTCTCGCGCCTTGCCGCTGGTCAAACAACACCTCCACTTTCAGAGCAGATCCGCCTCGCCCCGGCCCCTGTTTCAACGAAGGTTTGACATGGGCCAGCATGCGGGCAACGGTGATCGCTCGTATGGAACACGTACAGGTCAGCCATTGCCACCAGGAACCGCTTCAGCGGGCATAACGTAAATCAGGAAGGATGTCATGCAGCAAACCGGTCTCCTGTTGCCGCCGGGTACCGATACACCAGGTACACCCACCCAGCCGGTCGAGGAGAATAGCGCAGAGGACCTCCTGGCGGGCCCGGTTCGTGTGTTGCTGGTCGAGGACGAGATCCTGACCGCACTGGACATCGAGTATCTTGTTCAGCAGCTGGGCTATGAAGTATGTGGGATCGCGGCTTCGGCGCCGGAAGCGGTTCAGGCGGCTGATGACCTGCGTCCGGACCTGGTGTTGATGGACATCCGTCTCGCGCGCGGCACCGACGGCATTCAGGCTGCGGGAGAAATCCGCTCACGCCTCGGCATTGCCTCACTTTATCTGAGCGCCCACACCGACGCAGCCACCCTGAACCGGGCGCAAGCCACCCAGCCGCTCGGGTTCATTGCCAAGCCTTATACCCACGCCCAGCTGGAAGCGGCCTTACGGGGCGCCGTCGCGGTGCTGCGCGGCGGTCCGATCCAGTAATCATCATAAATCCTCCCAGGTTTCAGTCTTGCCGGCAGTTGCAGGTCCTCCGGTTATTGCATGGCCTATGGCTTGATGCAGTCTTGCGGGAACTCGGCGTACAAGCGGGTTGGCGATCCAGCATCAACTCAGCGCCCCCGGGGTGTGCAGCGGGTCTGCCGCGTCTGGGCCGTACCATGCTCGACCTTCCACCGGGCAAACCATCCAACCGACAGCGCTCCGCCTGGCCATGCGATCCCATAGCGCCGGTCGATGACGCCAGTCTGCTTGCCAATATCCAGGCCGACGTCGCCGCTTCGCCGTTCTCCGGCGAGGGGCACCACAAGGTTTGGGCCCGCCTGCACTAAGCTTGGGTCTGCCGGTTGGCCTTAACCGCGTGCTGTGCCTGATGCGTGATCATCAGCCGCTCTCGCCGTTCCGGCGGCCGCCGCGCCTGGCCGACGATCATGACAGCGCACCATCCTGACAAGCCCCCGGACGTCCTGTGGGGCACCGACGCCACCCTGGTGCAGACATCCGAGGAGGGTCGGGTCTGGGTATTCGCCGCCATCGCCCACTTCAACTCCGAGGTTGTCGAGCATCATGTCTCAGCCCGCGCTTTGCGGCACTCAAGCCGATCAGCCAGGTGGTGACATCCCGGTTCGGCGGGATTGCGGCCGAAGCCACTCACAGCGTGTCACAGCGCCTGGACAATGGGCCGGCGTGGTGAAATGGACGGCCCCGCATCGGGCACGGCAGTGCCACATGAACGGTAGGCTCGTCTCATTATGGAGATTGTGTCATGGCTGCGGCGTTCATCGGTCTTGATCTGGCGAAGTCGGTGTTCCAAGTCCACGGCGTAGACGCGCATGGCCATGTGGTTGTGACCAAGCATCTGCGCCGGACTGCGATGCTGGCCTTCTTTGCCAACCTGGCGCCATGCGTGGTCGGGATGGAGGCCTGCGCCGGATTGCACTTTTAGGCGCGGGAGATCGCCCGGTTCGGCCATACGGTGCGCCTGATGGCGCCGCAGTACATCCGGCCCTACATACAAGCGCCACAAGAACGACCGGGCCGCTCGCCAAGGCGGTGCGCAGCACCGGCGTCAGGCGAACCGTCCGCCGGCTAATCGTGGTATGGTCCGGAAACGGCAGGTCAATGGCCATCAGGTCCAGCAGCGATCCGAGCAACTCTTCGGTCTGACGCAGCGGCTGATGGAAAACGAGTCTGCCCATGAGGACTGTGTCGATTGCTGTCTCTGAGTAGCGTGCCTAACCACCCGGTGTTGTCGGCAACGCTGCCCTCCAGGAAGCGATTGCCTCGTCACTGACCCACAGCGTCAGGCTTCCAAGTCGCCGCAGGCCGGCCTCATAGTCCGACCAGTTCGTCACCTTGAATTTCATCTTCGGAATATGATGGCGCCGGGCGTCATTGTGTTTGTTCGGCATGGCGGGCGCTGACCAGTTCGCGGCAAGGAACAGAACGCAGTTCTATAGGGGCAGCCTTCGCCTGCTAACTCGTCCATCCTGCCTCGCTGCACCAACGCCTTCCGGACCGGCTTCAACCGCTACCAGGCGGGACCTGGATGACGGCCGTAATCTCGCGGGCCAG
>NZ_JCACHA010000137.1:0-3736 GCF_059503625.1 Skermanella sp. | reverse complement strand
TCGCGCCGGATCAGCGGCACGGTCAGCCGGTCCTCGTGGTGGACATAGTCGAAGCCGAAGCGGCCCTTGACGCACAGGCGGTTCTGGTTGGACGGACCGTCGCGGCCATCCACCGACAGCAGCTTGTCGTCCTTGATGTTGTAGGTGAGCTGGCAGCCGACGCCGCAATACGGGCAGACGCTGTCGACCTTGCGGTCCGGCCCGGTCAGGAAGACGCCGGTCTGGCTGTCCACCATCGTCTTCGGCATCAGGGCGCCGGTCGGGCAGGCCTGCACGCACTCGCCGCAGGAGACGCAAGTGCTGCCGCCCATGGGATCGTCGAAGTCGAAGATGATCTTCTCGGCATGCCCGCGCAGGGCCATGCCGATCACGTCGTTGACCTGGACTTCGCGGCAGGCGCGGACGCACAGGTTGCACTGGATGCAGGCGTCGAGCTGCACCGCCATCGCGGGATGGCTGAAGTCCTTGTCCGGAGCGGGATCGCGGGCGGGGAAGCGGCTGTCGGAAACCTCCAGCTTGTCGGCCCAGTTCCAGAAGGGGGAATTGGGGTCGTGGGCTTCCTCGCGGGCGGGCTGGTCGCCGACCAGCAGTTCGAACACCATCTTGCGCGCCGATTTGGCGCTCTCGCTGGCGGTGTTGACCTTCATGCCCTGCTGCGGCTTGCGGATGCAGCTTGCGGCCAGGACGCGTTCGCCTTCCACCTCGACCATGCAGGCGCGGCAGTTGCCGTCCGGGCGGTAGCCCGGCGCCGGAGTGTAGCAGAGGTGCGGGATCTCGGTGCCGCGACGGTTGGCGACCTGCCAGATGGTCTCGCCGGGGCGGGCTTCGACCTCTTCACCGTCCAGGAAAAATCGGATCGCCTCGCTCATGTCAGGTCCTCCGGGAAATGCTTCATTATCTGTTTGATCGGGTTCATCGCCGCCTGACCCAGGCCGCAGATCGAGGCCGAGGTCATCACCTTCGCCAACTCGCCCAGCAAGGGCTGGTTCCAGCTTGGCTGCTCCAGCAGCTTGACGGCCTTTTCGGTGCCGGCGCGGCAGGGGGTGCACTGGCCGCAGCTCTCATCCTCGAAGAACTTCATCAGGTTGAGGCCGACCCGTTTCATATCGTCCTTGTCGGACAGCACGACAACCGCCGCCGAGCCGATAAAGCAGCCGTGCTGCTCCAGCGTGCCGAAGTCCAGCGGGATGTCGGACATGGAAGCCGGCAGGATGCCGCCGGAAGCGCCGCCGGGAAGATAGCCCTTGAAGGTATGGCCGTCCTCCATCCCGCCGCAGAACTCGTTTATCAGTTCGGTGATCGTGACGCCGGCGGGAGCCAGCTTGACGCCGGGGTTCTTGACGTGGCCGGAGACGGAATAGCTGCGCAGGCCCTTGCGCCCGTTGCGGCCGTGGCTGGACCACCACTCCGGCCCCTTCTCCACGATGTCGCGGACCCAGAACACCGTCTCGATGTTGTTGATCAGCGTCGGCTGGCCGAACAGACCGACCTGGGACGGGAACGGCGGCTTGTGGCGCGGCAGGCCGCGCTTGCCCTCGATGCTTTCCAGCATCGCCGATTCCTCGCCGCAGATATAGGCGCCGGCGCCGCGCCGCATGTGGATCTTGGTGTGCCGGCTGAGACCGGCCTGCTCGACCCTGGCGATTTCGCGGTCCAGGATCTCGCGGCACTGCGGATACTCGTCGCGCAGGTAGACGTAGACGTCGGTCGCCTCGACCGCCCAGGCGCCGATCAGCATCCCTTCCAGGAAGCGGTTGGGATCGGTTTCCAGATAGTGGCGGTCCTTGAAAGTGCCCGGCTCGCCCTCGTCGCCGTTGATCGCCATCAGGCGCGGACCGGGTTCGGCGCGGACGAAGCGCCACTTGCGGCCGGTCGGGAAGCCGGCGCCGCCAAGGCCGCGCAGGCTGGAGCCTTCCAGCGCCGTCAGGATGCCTTCAAGGTCGCGGGCGCCGTCCAGGCATTCTTCCAGCAGCTTGTAGCCGCCGCCGGCGCGGTAGTCGTCGAAGCCGTGGTAGTCGGGGATGTGCGGGTGGGTGTGCCCGGCATCGACGGCGGCCTTGACGCTCTCCACCGTCGCGTGCTCGTGCAGCGCATGGCCGATCGCCACGGCGGGGGCGTTGTGGCAGGCGCCCATGCAGGGGGCGCGGATGACCCGCACGTCGGGGCCGACCGCGTCGGGCAGCCCGTAGAACAGGTCGGCGCCGCCCTTCAGCTCGCAGGTCAGGCTGTCGCAGACCCGGATCGTCAGGGGCGGCGGGGCGACCTCGTCGTCCATCACGATGTCGAAATGGGCGTAGAAGCTGGCGACCTCGTACACTTCCACCAGGGCCAGCCGCATCTCCTGCGCCAGCGCCACCAGATGGCGCGCGTGCAGCGCATGATAGCGGTCCTGGATCAGGTGCAGGTGCTCGATCAGCAGGTCCGGCTGCCGCGATCTGTCGCCCAGAAGCTCCCGGACCTCGGCCAACGACGTCAGGTCTACCTGGCGTCCCTTCGGTAGCCCACGGGTCTTGCGGCGTCCCAAACCGGGATGCTTGTTGTTGGGTTCGTTGGGAATGGCCGTGTCCATGGATTTCCTGCCCTTGTCTTCTTGTTCTTCTACCTCGTGCCGTCAACGACCCATGGCTTGAAGCATGGTGCGTCCCAGGCTCGCCGGGCTGTCGGCGATGTGGATGCCTGCCGCCGTCAGCGCCTTTACTTTGAAGTCCGCCGTGTCATTACCACCGGAGATTACGGCGCCGGCATGACCCATGCGGCGGCCCGGCGGTGCGGTGCGGCCCGCGATGAAGCCGACGACCGGCTTCTTCGTGCCGCTGGCCTTGATGAACTCGGCGCCCTTGACCTCGGCGTCGCCGCCGATCTCGCCGATCATGATGATGCCTTCGGTCTCGTCGTCCTTCAGGAACAGCTCCAGGCTGTCCACGAAGTTGGTGCCGTTGACCGGATCGCCGCCGATGCCGATGCAGGTGGTCTGGCCGAGGCCGGCCGCCGTCGTCTGGGCCACCGCCTCATACGTCAACGTTCCGGACCGGGAAACGATGCCGATCTTGCCGCGGCGGTGGATGTGGCCCGGCATGATGCCGATCTTGCACTCGTCCGGCGTGATGATCCCAGGGCAGTTGGGGCCGATCAGCCGGGTCGACGAGCCGGTCAGGGCGCGGCGGACCTTGACCATGTCCAGGACGGGGATGCCTTCGGTGATGCAGACCACCAGCGGGATCTGGGCGTCGATGGCTTCCAGTATGGCGTCGGCGGCGAACGGCGGCGGGACGTAGATCACGCTGGCGTTGGCGCCGGTGTCGTTGACGGCCTGGGCCACCGTGTCGAACACCGGCAGGTCGAGATGCTTGGTGCCGCCCTTACCGGGGGTGACGCCGCCGACCATCTGGGTGCCGTAGGCGATCGCCTGTTCGGAGTGGAAGGTCCCCTGAGCGCCGGTGAAGCCCTGGCAGATGACCCGCGTTTCGGAATTGACGAGAACCGACATGTCAGGCGGCCTTTTTCTGAACGGCGCTGACGATCTTCTTGGCCGCATCGCCAAGATCGTCCGCGGAGAGGATGGGAAGGCCCGACTCGGCCAGGATACGCTTGCCCATGTCGACGTTGGTGCCTTCCAGGCGGACCACCAGCGGGACGTGGAGCGAGACTTCGCGCGCGGCGGCGACGACGCCTTCCGCAATCACGTCGCAGCGCATGATGCCGCCGAAGATGTTGACCAGGATGCCTTCGACGTTCT
>NZ_JCACHA010000136.1:0-3737 GCF_059503625.1 Skermanella sp. | reverse complement strand
CGCCCGATTCCGTCGAGTCCGACTGCCACGCCGCCGTCAGGAAGAAGATGCCGGTCACCACGAAGACGACGCCCTTGGCGCTCAGCCCGATCCGCCCGATCGGGCAGATCAGCTTCATCGTCCGCTCGTCGGCCCGCAGGTAGCGGCAGAAAGTCAGCTTCCACGCCTTCATGAACTGCCCAACCGCAGCCCCGAGAACCGCAACCCCGACGATGCCGACCATCCAGCGCCCGAACGGCTGCGACAGCAGCCACGCCGTCCAGTCCTGGGTCCCGTCCTCGCTCCCCGATCCGGCGCCCTGCCAACTGAACACCAGCGACAACGCGAAGAACGCCAGCGCCACGTGGATCGCCCCGCTCGCCAGCAGACCGCCCCTGACCACCATCCCCTTCGCGTCGCTGCCGTGCCCGTCCAGGTCGAACCAGCCCTGCGCCACGCGCCAGACCGCATGCCCGACCAGCCCGAGCGCCACGATCCCCAGCAGGACCTTGCCGAACGGCTGAAAGAAGATTTCCCGGAGCGCGCCCTTGGTATCGATCGGCTGCCCGCTCCCGATCGCAGCCACCATGGCGAACCAGCCCACCAGCAGATAGACGACGCCCCGCGCCGCATAGCCAAGCCGCGCCAACCATTCGAAACGATCCGAGCTGTTCACGACAGCGCTCCCATCATTATGCTTAACGCAATCAAATCTGCCGCAACTCACCAAGCAGCGGCACCAACGCGCATCTTTCCATCGACTAACAATCAGCAACAACAATCAACCTATTTAGTTCCTCCTCCCGCCCGAAGACTTCGGAGTTCTCCAAGGAGGCACACTACGCCACCTATTTCCAAGCCCGGCCCAAAAGCTTTATTCTATCAAAGCTAGCAACCCCCAACCCACTCACCACAGCCAACCCGCAAAAAAGCCCCCAAAGCAAAACCCAAAAAAAGCCCCTCTCCCTCCGGGAGAGGAAGGGGCCCATGCGAAGCATGGGAAGGTGAGGGAGCACGCTGCACCGCCACCAACGCAACACCGCCAATTGAATTGACATTCCTTGGCAATCTTTGCCAAGATCACGCAACGGAGGTTTTCATCATGGCGACAATGAACGTTTCGCTTCCCGACCCCATGAAAGAGTGGGTAGAGGCGCAGGCGCAAACCGGACGCTACAGCAACGCCAGCGACTATGTGCGTGATCTCATCCGGCGGGATCAGGAGCGCGTGAGCAAACTGGCGGAGCTTCAAAGATTGATCACCGAAGGTCTGGACAGCGGCATCAGCGACCGCTCCATAGGTGACGTGCTGGAAGCCGCACGCAAACAAGCTGAAGCCGCACGGCACCAGTGAGCTACAAAACAACATGGCAAGCCGATCAGGACATCATCGACATCTACGTGCGAGGTGCGGCAGATTTCGGCGTCGATCAAGCTGAGCGCTACCACAAGGGACTGACTGCGGTTTTCGACAGGTTGGCGAAAAACCCCGATACGGCGCGCAAACGGATGGAGTTCATCCCACCCGTGTGCGGCTGCATCCTTATCATGCTCATATGATCGTATATGTCGAGCATGACAGCGGAATCCTTATCGTTCGTATCCTGCATAGCCGGCAGGATTGGGAGCGGCATTTATCCTGAACCTTGGCCTTGGCCTTGGCACGGGGAAGAGCATACGACTCCTGCTGAGCGGCCCAACACTGCGCCAACAGGTGAGAGGAAGATCATGACCAACCACGACGATGCCGGGCTGAGTGACGCCGCTCTTGCCAATCTGCGCCCGGTCACGCTGGCCAAGCGGGCGCGAGTCGTCGCCGGCCTGAGCCAGGGCGCTTTTGCCGATACATACGGCATCCCCATCGGAACTCTCCGCGACTGGGAACAGCGTCGAAGCGAACCCGACGCGACGGCGGTGGCCTATCTGACGGCGATCACCAACGATCCCGTAGCGGTTGCGACCGCGTACCGCAAATCCGCCGCCTGAAACCTGCGGCCTGAACCCCTCGAACGCGGCTGGAGACGACATATCATGGTCAGGGAAGACGACTATCTCCGGCTGCGCGCCGCCGAGGAAGATTTGGAAGACGTGCACCTTTACGATGAAGCGAAGGCCAAGCCGTCAGAGTTCATCCCGCTGGAACTGACCGAGCGGATGCTAAACGGCGAAAACCCGATCCGCGTCTATCGCGAATACCGGGGCTTCACGCAGGACCAGCTTGGCGCGCAGGCCGGAATCAGCAAGCCGTTCCTCTCCCAGATCGAGAACGGTATCCGCACGCCCTCGCTCGACACCCTCAAGCGACTCGCGGAGGTGCTGCGGGTGGATATGGACGATCTTGTCTGATTGCAGCGGCTGACGGCCCCTGCCCCGGCATTTGGGTAGACACGTTTAAGAGCGCCCTGGAACGTGCTATCCATGGTGATTGCATTGGCGCGAGGGAAAAGCACATGGCAAGCCTGATCCTGGCGGAAATGACCGCGAGCGTCTCCGAATTGAAGAAGAACCCCATGGGCACGGTAGCTGCCGGCGATGGTTCTCCGGTAGCGATCCTCAATCGCAATGAGCCGGCGTTCTACTGTGTCCCGGCCAAGGCGTTCGAAGCCATGATGGAACACCTGGAAGATCTGGAACTGAATGCCATCGCCGAGGCTCGCAAGGATCAGCCTGTCATCAAGGTCACGCTTGATGATCTTTGAGCTTGGATTCTGCCTTATGGCGCGACGCTATCCAATGGCGGGGAACCATCCGGCATTTTCAAGTTGATTTCCGCCAATTTCAACAAACCATCATTCTTACCGAGATCGCGTGCTATCACAAATTTATCTGCTTTCCGAAATTGATCGCCAATGGATCGCAAAGCAAGAACTTGCCTAAATTCAATTTCAAATATTGGCTCTTTTGCAAGATGCCTTGTTGTTGCTGCAACAAACAATCGACCCGGTGACAATGGCAGGACAACTTGCTCAATGATACCATTTGTCGCCCATATTTGTAGTGGGGTATCACCAAGCACTAAATCCAACCCCCCGGACGTGGTGTCAAAAACGCTCCATTGCAGGGTAGAGATCATAAGAGCTTGCTCGGATGAGATAGCTGTTTCAAGTATAGTCCGCATAACTAAATAGTCTTCAAATCCATCAAATAAGTCTTTGTACAAAATGGAAGCCTCTTCATCGTTCATCAACCTCGTAACACCGTTAATAGATCTAGGCCAACTCCTAAATTCATTCCACCAAATCTCTTTCGCATTCTTTTTGATGCTATCTACGGATTCAGGCCGACGCATATTTAACATAATTAGAAATCTGGAGAATTCTAATCGTTCTACATTTGATATAATAGATAAATCGCCATGAAGTAATTTATCACGAGTCTTTGAACTTGGCGTATCGAAGGCCTTTGTGAATATGTGTTTTTCCATGTAATATGGATCATCCATCCTCGACCATTTTATGGTATAGAGATCCTCTACAGAACCCAAAGATTTAAGGCTTTTACGTCTAGCAACTACTTTGTTGTATGGGCGGAAGATACTTGTAACAAGCCCATCACACCCACACCATGGACGCATGAGAAATTGAGGAAGCCAATGATGATTAAGAGGCTGTTGCATAATATTGAGCAAACTCTACTGTGCTTGTTAACAACCACTGATAGGGTTCATTTAAAATCTATTTCAGTTACTGAGCTTTCTCTTCTATGAGTCTTAAATTTTCTAAAAGCTCATCTGCCCGATACGATGTCAATTTCACTCG
>NZ_JCACHA010000135.1:0-3746 GCF_059503625.1 Skermanella sp. | reverse complement strand
CAACCATCCGATACAAAGCCTCGAAGCCGACGCCACCGTGTCCAACCCGTCACTCATTCTCATCCCACATGCCGATGTCCGAACACCCTGACGCGGGGTGGAGCAGCCCGGTAGCTCGTCAGGCTCATAACCTGAAGGTCGCAGGTTCAAATCCTGCCCCCGCAACCAAATCAGCCCGTCCAGGCAAAAGCCCGGACGGGCTTTTTGCTGTCCGGAACTCGCCAGCGGAAGCACCGGATGCTAGGTTCGTCAGGGCGAAGTTCGGCTTGATGAACTTCGATCGATTGACGGTGGGGGAGGGGGCTTTGGCGGTGCATGGATTGATCGTGGCATTGGGACTGCTGGCAATGGTCGGCCTGACCGGTCGGGCCGAAGCCCATGCCAAACTCAGGGAGGCATCGCCCGCCGAAGGTGTCGTCAAATCAGCGCCGGCCGAGGTGATCGTCACCTTTACGGAAGCGCTCGAGCCGAAGTTCAGCAAGATCGAGGTCACGGACTCCAAGGGTCAAAGGGTCGATCAAGGGGCCGCGCAAGCGGTGCCGGGCGAACCCGCCCGGCTGGCCGTCGCTCTCAAGCCGCTGGCTGCCGGAACATACAAGGTGACGTGGCGCGTCGTTTCCGTCGATACCCATCGGAGCGAAGGCTCCTACCAGTTCACCGTCGCTCCTTGAGTGCTGCGGAATGAGCTTGGAAACAGCGGACTGGGTTCGGGCGGTCGAGCGCGGCCTCCATCTGACGGCGTCATTCTCGGTATTCGGCGTGATCCTGTTCCGCACCGTGCTCGCGCATCCCGTCGTCGCACACCTGACGGACGAGGCTGCCGAACGCTTCGACCTCGCCTGCCGGGGGCTGGTCTGGTTCAGCGCGGAAGTCGCCCTGTTTGCCGCCGCCGCATGGCTGTTGATGCAGGGTGCCTACATGGCGCAATCCGACACGATCGGCGGCACCTTCGAAGCGATTCCGACCGTCCTGTTCGGGACGGCGTTCGGTCAGCTCCTGCTGTTCCGGCTGCTGTTGCTGGGTGCCGCCGTAGCGCTGTTCAGGCTATACCGGCATGGCGGGCGGATATGGTCCCTCCTGCTATCGGGCGCCAGCGTGGCGCTTCATGCCTGGACGGGACACGGAGCCGCGATGGAAGGCGGAGCCGGCATGCTGCTGACGGCAGCCCTGGCCCTGCATCTGATGGCGGCCAGCGCTTGGCTCGGAAGTCTGGCGCCGCTGTTCCTGCTGCTTCGCGACGCGCCGGGGGAAGCGGCCGACATGGCAAGGCGCCGGTTCGCTCCGTTCGGCCTTGCCTGCGTGGTAACGCTGGCCTTCACCGCCCTGTACCAGGGGCAGACGATCATCGGAAGCTGGCCGGACCTGTTCGGGACCGAATACGGCCTGTGGGCCGTCGCCAAGACGGTGCTGTTCGCCCTGCTGCTGGCCTTCGCCGCCGCCAACCAGTTCCTTCTGTCCCACGCGGGCCTCCGCATCAGCGTTGCCCTCGAGACGGCGGCCGGCCTGCTGGTCGTCC
The DNA here is from genome assembly GCF_059503625.1 of Skermanella sp. Lineage (NCBI taxonomy): Bacteria > Pseudomonadati > Pseudomonadota > Alphaproteobacteria > Rhodospirillales > Azospirillaceae > Skermanella > Skermanella sp. The sequence continues at coordinate 2,230 of NZ_JCACHA010000135.1, read as the reverse complement.
TGGCCGCCTCGGTTCTGGTCAACCTGCCGCCGCCGATGCATGGCTGACCGAATAAACAACCTCAGTCGAAGACGACGGTGCAGTCGCCGTTGATGAACACCCGCCGCTCGACATGCAGCTTCACGGCCCTCGCCAGCACGACGCTTTCGATGTCGCGGCCGATGGCGGTGTAGTCCTCCGCCGACATGGCGTGGCTGACCCGCGACAAATCCTGCTCGATGATCGGTCCCTCGTCCAGGTCGGGCGTCACGTAATGCGCGGTCGCTCCGATCAGCTTGACGCCTCTCCTATGCGCCTGATGATAAGGCTTGGCACCCTTGAAGCTGGGCAGGAACGAGTGGTGGATGTTGATCGCCCGCCCGGCCAGCCGGCGGCAAAGGTCGTCCGATAGAACCTGCATATACCGGGCGAGCACCACCAGATCGACCCGCTCCGCTTCGATCAGGTCGAGCAGCCGGCTTTCCTGCTCCGCCTTGGTGTCGCGGGTGACCGGCAGGTAGTGGAACGGCAGGCCGTGGCCGGCCGTGAAGGCCTCGAAGTCCCGGTGGTTGGACGCGATCCCGACGATCTCGACCGGCAGCGCGCCGATGCTGTAGCGGTAGAGCAGGTCGTTGAGGCAATGGCCGAACCGCGACACCATGATCAGCAGGCGCGGCTTCTCCGCCGGGTTCCAGACGTTCCATTCCATCGCGAAACGCGCCGCGATCGGCTCGAAGGCCTGCCGCAGCCCGCACGCGTCGCCTTTTCCGGCCTCATCCTCGCAGGACAGCCGCATGAAGAAGCGTTGGCGGTCGCGATCCACGAACTGGGCGCTTTCGATGATGTTCCAGCCGCGCTCGGCCAGACATGTCGAGACCGCCGCGACGATGCCGGTCGTGCTGGGGCAGGCGAGGGTGATGATGACTTGCCGTGGGCTGCCGCTGTCCATGCCGGGAAGCTCCGCTTTCCTGTCGATTGCCGGGAAGCTCAGCATGGACGAAGCGCCTGTCCCCGACTTTCCCGACGGCGACAGGCCGCGCCGCAGACAGAGCGGTTACGCCGGTCTTTCCTTCATCAGCGACGGGACCGAGGCCAGCGGGCAGCCGAACTCCTCGTCGCGGTCGATGGCCGCCGCAAGCTCTTCCACCTGATCGCGCCCGACGCACCACACCTTGCCCCGGAACCGGCGCCGCCATCCGGGGAAGTCGGCTCCCAGCAGACCGTCGCGCACCATGCCGAGGGTATCGGCGGCATTGCAGGGGCAGGTGCCCGACTTGACCAGGATAAGACGCTCCGCCCTCAACTCCACCGCCAGCCAGGCGGCCAAGCTGTCGGAACTCATGTCCCAGTCGTCGACCAGATCCGGGCGCTCCCGGACAAGCCCTCCCGGCATCCAGACGCTGGCACGCCCGGCGGCGGCGTTCGCCCAGATCGCGTTGAAGTCAGGAGCGGTCGCGATGTCCGAGCGGATGCCGTGGAGCAGCAGAGCATGGCTGTCCATCCCCAGCAGCATCATCCGCCGGACGATAGCAGGAGCCAGTCGCCACATGTCCTCCGCCTCGTGGACCGTTTCGGCGAAGGGACCGCCGGTCGGCACGATCACCATAGGGGCCTTGGCTGCCAAGCGGCCTGCCAGAGTGAGCCAGTCCGCCATCGCCACCCAGTCGGCAAGGTTGCCGCCGATCTGGATGACGCAGGCGCCGGCTTTGACGGCGGCAGCGGTTTCAGTCGGGTCGAAAACAGAGTCCATGGCTGAAATCCGGTGGGGGAACGGTCGTCGCACACCCTGGTTGACCATTGTTTAGGCGCCGACACAAGGCAACAGGTACCTTTTTGCGACAGTTCCCGCCCGATGAACCGGCTTTTCGCCATAGTCCCGACTATCAGGAGAGCTTCAGGTGCTTCCGGACCGCCGCCAAGCCTTCCTTGCCGTCCACGGTGGTGACGCCGGCCAGCCAGGTTTCCAGCACCTTCGGGTTGGCCTTCAGCCAAGCCGTCGCCGCCGCTTCCGGCTGCTGCTTGTCGTCGATGATCGAGGTCATGACCTCGTTCTCCATGTTCAGGTCGAACACGAGGTTCTCCAGGAACTTGCCGACATTCGGACAGGTCTGCCGATACCCGGTCGGGACGTTGGTGTAGACGGTGGCTCCGCCCAGGTTCGGCCCGAACCACTCGTCGCCGCCGGTCAGGTAGGTCATGTCGATCGACTTGTTCATCGGGTGCGGTTCCCAGCCCAGGAATACCGCCCACT
>NZ_JCACHA010000134.1:0-3746 GCF_059503625.1 Skermanella sp. | reverse complement strand
GATGGAAGAGCCGAACTGGGGCAAGCTGGGCTATCCGCCGATCGACTATCAGGACTCCTATTACTACTCCGCCCCCAAGGTCGCATCCGGCCCGAAAAGCCTGGACGAGGTCGATCCCGAACTGCTCCGGACCTATGAGAAGCTGGGCATCCCGCTGAAGGAGCAGGCGATCCTGGCCGGTGTCGAAGGCGCCGGCGACAGCCCCTCCATCGCGGTCGATGCCGTGTTCGACAGCGTGTCGGTGGCGACCACCTTCAAGAAGAAGCTGGAAGAGAAGGGCATCATCTTCTGCCCGATCTCCGAAGCGGTGCAGACCCATCCGGAGCTGGTCAAGAAGTACATGGGTTCGGTCGTACCGTACTCGGACAACTTCTTCGCCACGCTGAACTCGGCGGTATTTACGGACGGGTCGTTCGTCTACATCCCCAAGGGCGTCCGCTGCCCGATGGAACTGTCGACGTATTTCCGGATCAACGCCAAGAACACCGGCCAGTTCGAGCGGACGCTGATCATCGCCGACGAAGGCAGCTATGTCAGCTATCTGGAAGGTTGCACGGCGCCCCAGCGCGACGAGAACCAGCTTCATGCGGCCGTGGTCGAACTGGTCACGCATGACGACGCGCAGATCAAGTACTCGACCGTGCAGAACTGGTATCCCGGCGACGAGAACGGCAAGGGCGGCATCTACAACTTCGTGACCAAGCGCGGCGCCTGCCGCGGCAAGAACTCGAAGATTTCTTGGACGCAGGTCGAGACCGGCTCGGCGATCACCTGGAAGTACCCGAGCTGCATCCTCCAGGGCGACAACTCGGTCGGCGAGTTCTACTCCGTCGCGATCACCAACAACCGCCAGCAGGCCGATACCGGCACCAAGATGATCCATATCGGCAAGAACACGAAGTCCACCATCGTGTCGAAGGGCATCTCGGCGGGTAACGCGCAGAATACCTATCGCGGCCTGGTCAAGATCATGCCCAAGGCGGACGGTGCGCGCAACTTCACCCAGTGCGACAGCCTGCTGATCGGCGACAAGTGCGGCGCCCATACCGTGCCGTATATCGAAAGCCGGAACCGCAGCGCCCGCGTCGAGCACGAGGCGACGACCGCCAAGATCAGCGAAGACCAGATGTTCTATTGCCAGCAGCGCGGACTGTCGTCGGAAGACGCGGTGTCGCTGATCGTCAACGGCTTCTGCAAGGAGGTCCTGAAGGAACTCCCGATGGAGTTCGCAGTCGAGGCGCAGAAGCTGGTCGGCATCAGCCTGGAAGGCAGCGTGGGCTAAAGCCCTTAGCACCCTTCCACCTCCCGGCTGAGCCACCCCGAAAAATACAAGATACCGAACGGAACCGAACCGATGCTCGAAATCAGGAATCTTCACGTCAACGTCGCCGACAAGCCCATCCTGAAGGGGCTGGACCTGACCATCAACGCCGGTGAGGTCCATGCCATCATGGGGCCGAACGGCGCAGGCAAGAGCACGCTCGGCTATACGCTGGCCGGCCGCGACGGCTACGAGGTCACCGAAGGCAGCGTCACGTACAGGGGCAAGGACCTGCTGGAGCTTGAGCCGGACGAGCGGGCCGCATCGGGCGTGTTCCTGGCCTTCCAGTACCCGGTCGAGATCCCCGGCGTGTCCAACACGACGTTCCTGAAGTCGGCGCTCAATTCGATCCGCAAGGCGCATGGTGAGAAGGAGCTGGACGCGATGCAGTTCCTGAAGCTGGTGCGGGCCAAGACCAAGGAACTCGGCATGACCGACGAGATGCTGAAGCGCGCGGTCAATGTCGGCTTCTCCGGCGGCGAGAAGAAGCGCAACGAAGTGCTTCAGATGGCCGTGCTCGACCCCGCCTTCTGCGTGCTGGACGAAACCGATAGCGGCCTGGACATCGACGCGCTGCGGATCGTGGCCGACGGCGTCAACGCGCTGCGCGGTCCCGACCGCGCGATCCTGGTCATCACCCACTATCAGCGCCTGCTCGACTACATCGTGCCGGACAAGGTACACGTGCTGGCCAACGGCCGCATCGCGCGCACCGGCGACAAGAGCCTGGCGCTGGAACTGGAAGAAAAAGGCTACGCCGAGTTCGGCGTGGACGAGGCGGCCTGATACCATGGCGACCGAAACCGCATCCCCCATCCAGTCCTACCTGGACCATCACGGCCGGATAGCCTCCGGCCTGCCCGGCGGCGCGCTGCCCTGGCTGGCATCGCTCCGCGAAGCCGGTCTCTCCCGCTTCCGCAAGCAGGGCTTCCCCACCGCACGGGCCGAGGCATGGCGCTACACCAGCCTGCGCCCGCTGGAGAAGTTCGCCTTCGCGCCGGCTCCCGCAACAGCCGGCACGGTCGCGATCGACCTGCTGCCGACCGTCATGCCGGCGGGCCAGCTGTCGCACCGTCTGGTGTTCGTCGATGGCGCCTACCGTTCGGACCTGTCCTCCGTCGGCACAATCCCCGCCGGCGCCGTCGTGACGTCGCTGGGCGAAGCGCTGGTCTCGCAGGCCGGTCTGCTGGAGCAATACCTGGGCAAGGTCGGCGTCACCGATTCCAACCCGTTCCAGGCGCTCAACACCGCCTTCCTGGCCGACGGCGTCGTCGTCCATGTGCCCAAGGGAGTCGCCATCGCCGAGCCGATCGAGGTCGTGTTCGTCGGCAGCGGGTCGGAAAATCCGACCATGCACCATCCGCGCATCCTGATCGTGGTGGAAGCCAACGCCGAAGCGACCGTGGTCGAGCATCACGTCGGGCTCGGCGCCGGGACCTACTTCTCCAACCTCGTGACCGAGATCGTGGCCGGGGAAGGTGCGCGCCTGCATCACTACAAGGCGCAGCGCGAAACCCCGCAGGCCTTCCACATGGCGACGGTCACGGCGGATCTGGCCAAGGACAGCAGCTACGACAACTTCGTGCTGACCATCGGCGGCCGGCTGTCCCGCAACGAAATCAAGCCTGTGTTGAACGGAACGGGTGTCGAATGCCGCCTGTCGGGCGCCTATATGGTGAACGGCCAGCAGCACTGCGATACGACCACCGTGATCGACCACGCCCACCCGCACTGCACCAGCCGCGAAGTCTACAAGGGCGTCATCGACGGCAATGCCAAGGCGGTCTTCCAGGGCAAGATCATCGTGCGGCCGGACGCGCAGAAGACCGACGGCTACCAGTTGAACCGGGCGCTGCTGCTGTCCGACACGGCCGAGATCGACAGCAAGCCGGAGCTGGAGATCTACGCCGACGACGTCAAGTGCAGCCACGGCGCCACCGCCGGCGAGCTGGACGACGACCAGCTCTTCTATCTCCGCGCTCGCGGCATCGATCTCGAGTCCGCGCGCAATCTGCTGATCGCGGCCTTCCTGGCGGATGCCATCGAGGAGGTCCGGATCGAAACGGTACGCGATTCCTTCCAGGGGATCGTCTCCGGCTGGCTCAAGTCGCAACGGTCCTAGGATCAGTCAGCCGGGCGCCGGTAAAGGGTAAGGAAACGACATGAACGAGATCACCAAGGTGCGGCAGGAACTTGAATCCGGGACGGCAGCCCCGTTCGACGTGTACGAAGTCCGCAAGGACTTCCCCATCCTGTCGCGGACCGTCTACGGCAAGCCGCTGGTCTATCTGGACAGCGCCGCCAGCGCCCAGAAGCCGCGCCAGGTGATCGACGCCATGGTTTCCTGCATGACGGAGGAATACTCCAACGTCCACCGGGGCCTGCACTGGCTGAGCGCCACCGCGACCACCCGGTTCGAGACGGC
>NZ_JCACHA010000133.1:0-3747 GCF_059503625.1 Skermanella sp. | reverse complement strand
TGGCGGCACCCGACAGCGGCGGACAAGCCGTAGAAGAGATGGACGTAGAAGAGATGATCGCGCAGGTCGCCAGGGTGGACGCTGGCGGCATCGAAGGCATGGCGCGGGGCGATGCGGATGCCACGAAAGCGGTGCCGGCATCCCGAATGACCTGGGAGTCTGCCGCTCCCCAACTCGATCCCTTCGGTAATGAGATGGTTCCAGTCTTCGACTCGGCATATTCCGGCCGTGAACCGGTTCGGTAAGGAAAATCAAGGAAGCCCTTCGATCGCGCCGATTACTCCGCTATTCGGTTAACGGGTCTGGACATTCGCAGTAGAGACGCCACGAGCGTTTAAGCTGGTTGTTCTACACTCGAAGGGCTGGCAGGCTACGACGCCGCCTGCCGTCCTTCTTCTGCCAATGCCGGAATGATCGAATGGAACGGAAACATTACCTGGATCAGCTTAGAACTTTTCTGATGTTCCTGGGTATTCCCTACCATGCAGGCATGATCTACTCCGCCAACATCGACTGGATCGTCTTTTCGGTCGAGACCTCCTTCATTTTGACCTGGGTGTTCCAGTTCACCCACACGTTCAGAATGCCGGCCTTCATGATCATCTCCGGGTTTTTCGCCATGCTGATGATCGGGAAGCAGGGCGAAGGCGTCTGGCTGAAGAGCAGGTTCATCCGGCTAGGCGTGCCCCTGATCAGCGTGGCTCTCCTGGTCAACCCCTGGCAGATGCTGGCGGGCGCCATTGCCGATCATGGTCTGCCGAACGCCTGGCAGGACTGGCTGGCGAGGCTGTCTTCTCCGGGCGGACACTGGATCGAGCAGTTATGGTTCCTTGGCGATCTGCTGATCTATTCATCGCTGCTTGCCCTGGGGTGGAGATACGGTAGCAGGCTTCGGCTCGGCCGCGTGTCCGACAGGGTGCTGGACCTGATCGGCCACGATTGGAAAAGCGCCGTGCTGGCGTTGATCCTGACCAGTGCCGGCGTTGTCGGCGCAGCGACCATCGGCTGCATGCTCGACGTCAACATCCTGTTTTCGGGCATGGTGCAGTCGATACGGACGGTGGCCTTCGCTCCCTTCTTCGTTCTGGGCGCCGCTCTTGCCTATCGCCCGGACTGGCTGGAGCGATTCACCACGATCCACTTGCCGTCATGGTGCGCGGCAGCCGTTGCATGCCTGATCCTGACGTTGGTGGAGCCGAGGGGGGAGCCGGTCTCCAAGGCGGCAAGCTACTTCCTGACGCCCATCGCCGGCATCCTGTCCGCCCATGTCCTTCTCTGCGTCGCCCGGCGGTGGTTCAATCGTTCGACCGCCCTCACCAGGAAAATGGTGGAGGCTTCGATGGTCGTCTACCTGTTTCACATGATGTTCGTCTGCTGGTTCGGGCTGGCTTTCACCTATGTCGAGTGGCCTGTCCTGGTCGAGTTCGTTGCCATAGTCGTCGCGGCCATGGTGGCGTCGTTCTGCGTTCATGTCGTGGTAAGCCGAAGCGAGACGCTCAAGTTCCTGTTCAACGGAGTCATCCGTGGCGGCCGTTCGGGAGGGCCTTCCCTAACGCCGCGTCTTCAGGGCGGGCGTTGAGAAACGCCGGGATGCGGCACGCTCCAGCCTAGGGCTTCGGTCCTGCCGGCGATCTCTCCCAGGCTCAGCGCGGCACCCTCGGAGAAGGGGGCGGCGGGGCCGATGTCTTTGACGCATAGCGTGGCAAATGCTTAACCCCGATAAGGAGTTTTCAGGCTGTTGTTTCGAGCTGATAGCGGGGCTGAAGGTTGCGCTTTGGCTTGATCGGGTTGATCTGGGACTTGGTCAGTTTCGCCGGCAGATAGCGGTCATGGCGTTGTGAGCTTGGCTATGCCGAAAGGTTCCGCCGGATGAGATCGGGGAGCCAGGGCACGCGCTCGGCGTCCGGGATTTTGAGTCTGGCGCCCAGGTAGTTCCAGAACGAAACGGCGAGCTTGGAGCAGGTTTTCAGCAGACTGAGAAAGGTGTCCCGGGCCTGCTTGCTGGCTGCGGAGCGGGTCTCGCCGGAGATCCTGCGTTTGGTGACGAAGCTGCCGACGTCGTTCTCCGAGCCGTTGGTATACCCAGAATCCGGTAGAATTCAGGAATTAGGTTTACAACCGTGTTGAATTTTGATTCGATCCGGTTATGGGGAAGGATTTTCTGAGTTCGGCGGATCGCGCCTATTTCCGAACGATGATGCGGCGTCAGATCAACAGCGCCGTGCATCGTCGGATGAATACCTTGCTGCTGCTTGACGCGGGCTGGTCGGTTTCCAAGGTGGCGGACGCTCTGTTTCTGGACGAGGGGACGGTGCGGGCGCATCAGGGTCTTTACCTGACGCAGGGACGCCAGGGGGTCGAGCGGCTGGACTACGCCGGCGGCCAGCCACTTCTGAAGCCGGCGGAACTGGCCGAGCTGAAGTCTCATGTCAGCGGGCAGCTTTACATGAGCGCCAAGGCTGTTGCGGCCTGGGTCGGGGGACGGTTCGCGGTGGACTACACCGGGAATGCGATGACCAAGCTTCTGAAGCGGCTGGGTTTTGTCTACAAGCTGCCCAAGCGGGTTCCGGCCAAGGCGTCGGCGCGGACACAGGCGGACTTTCTGGCGGAGACCCTGGACCCGTTGCTGAAAGCGGCGTCGGACGACGGGAAGCCGGGGTACTTTGTCGACGCCACCCATGCCGCCTATGACGCCCATGCTTTGTCGACGCCACCCATGCCGCCTATGACGCCCATGCCGCCTGCGGCTGGATATTGCGCGGGCAAACCCGCGAATTGAAGACCAATCACGGCCGGGTGCGGATCAACGTCAACGGCGCCTTGAACGCTGCGACGTGCGCGTTGATCCACCGGCAGGAAGAGCAGATCACCAGTGCTGCGATGATCGCCCTGTTCCAGGATCTGGAGACCGCGCACCCCGCTGCTGCGGAGATTGCCGTGATTCTGGACAACGCCCGCTACAACAGATCGAAGGAAGTGCGGAAATGGCTGGAGACCAGCCTGATCAAGGTGGTTTATCTGCCGCCGTACGCACCCAACCTGAATTTGATTGAACGCTTCTGGGGGTTCCTCAAGAAAAACGTCATCTGGAACCATTACTATCCGACATTCGCCGAATTCAAGGATGCGATAGAAAGGTTCCTCCAGAACATCGGCTCCTATCGAGACGACCTGCAAACCCTTCTATTGCATCGATTCCACCTTATCGGGAATTTCTAGCGCAGGAATTCTTGCGTCCACTGGGTATATGCAGCGGGATGTCTGGGCGGTCGAGCACAAGCAGCAGTTCGTCCTTGTTGGCCTGGGTTCGGGCAACGGCCTCGTCGAGGTCGGCGAAGCCGGTGACCCAGGTGACGATCCGATCGAACCGCTGCCTCAACGCCGTTCGGCGAGTGGCTGTGGGATCGTCTTTGTAGAGCTTGAGATCGGCGTAGAACCACCAGACCAGCTGACGCTGCACGGAGACCAGACGGTGCTGCTCGTCGGTCACGCAGACGATCCGGCGGAGATGGCGCTCGGCATGGATCCAGCACAGGGCGTGCTGGAAAACGTCGAACTGAACGGCATCATCGGAGATGATCACCGTGTCGCTCAGCAGGCCGCGGGCGACGATGGCGCCGACCATGGTGGCCTCGGTGACCCGCCGACGCTGACTGGCGCCGAGGCCGAAGCTGTCCAGGTGGGCACACCATGCCGGCTCGTCGGCAAAGCTCCGAGGTCCGGCGGCGAGCAGAGCGGCGACGATGG
>NZ_JCACHA010000132.1:0-3747 GCF_059503625.1 Skermanella sp. | reverse complement strand
CCATCGCGAAAATTTGGCGCGTCTTCAACTCAACATCCTCTTATACCAAGGGCCGGAGAGATTGACCTGTGACAATACTTTCGCCGCGTAGGTCGGTCTAGAGCGAAGCGGCAGCCGACATAGACGCGCCTGCTTGTCGGCTGCCGCTTCGCTCTAGACCGACCTACGGCATCAGCGTCTTCACCGGTCAACATCTTCGGTACTTGGTATTACTCGGTGAACCGCACCGTCACCCGCCCGAGAGTCCCGAAATCCGCCTCGACCTCGTCACCGGGAGCCAGCGGGATCGGCGTCATGCAGGTCCCGGTGGTCACGACCTGCCCGGCCTTCAGAACGATGCCCAGCGCCGACAGTTCGTTGGCAAGCCATGCCAGTGCGACCCTGGGATCTCCCAGCACGTTCTCGCCGCTGCCGGTCCGGGGAGTTCCGCCGTTGACCGTGGCCTCCACCGGATAATGGGCTAGATCCAGCGACCGCCAGGGCACCCCGGCAGCATGCCCGAGCACGAACAGATGGGCACAGGCATTGTCGGCGAGAAGCTGCGCCTCGCCGGCGTGGACGAAATCGTCGAAACGGGAGTCCGGCACTTCGATCGCGGGATGCAGGGTTTCGACCGCATCCAGTACCTCGTCCACGCCGTAGGCGGTCGAACGGGGCACGAGATCGCGCGCCATGCGGAAGGCGAATTCCGGCTCCGCCACCCGCATCGCGTTGCCCGCCAGCGAAAGATGGGCACCGTCGCCGAACGCCTTCTCCCTCAGCAGCCGGCCCGCCATCGGACCGTCCACCCCGATATGGGCCTGCCCCGCCAGGCTGGTCGCGGCGATCTTCCAGCCGAACAGGGGCTCGTCGGTCCTGTGTTCCAGAAGCGCCTGTATCGCGTAGCCTTCCGCACGCGTGGACGGCCGCATCCGTTGCGGCAGCGCCGTCATGCGGCGGCCATCCTGCCAATGGTGAAACAGCAGGTCCGACGCTCCATGGACATGATTTTCGCTGAGCATGACTTTCCTCCCCAATCCTTTTATTGGGGTGGAATATGCCAGAAAGTACGGGCGGGGTCACCGTATCGCAGCTTCCGTATCTCCGCCGAGATCATCGGCGAAACCGTATGGCGTAGCATCGGTTAAGCCTGGGCTTGCCGGAGGCTGAGCTGATCCCGGCAAGCCGCCAACCTCTCCGATAAGACGTTCCCTGTCCCATGGCCTTGCCGTGCCATGATCGAGAGAACGTCTCCATCGTCAACGCCGGATCGAGCTATGGCAAGCGATGTCCCAGCTCAACCCTCCATATCAGAAGGGTGCATCAGAAGGGTGCGGCGCCCTGATCCGGCAAGCGGCCGTTGGGAGTCAGGTTGTTGACCACATTCGGAAGATGCTGGCTGAGCTGAGAGAGGAAGTCATGCGGCCCCATGCCGGATTGCGCTGCCATGCTCTGCACCTGATCATCACCGAATGCGCTGTGCAGTTGCTCCGGCGAGACCGGTTGATTGGCGCCGTGGCCTACCCAGGACTGCGCGATGTCACCCAGACCCGCCTGCTGGAGAGTAGCCAGAAGGCCACCAAGGCCGCCACCCATCCCAGTACCCATCGCACCTTGCTGGCCACCGCCAAGCATGCTCATCAATACACCCTGCAAAGGGGAGGAACTGCTTCCGCCTCTACCCATGAAGCTGCCGAGAACCTGATCCAGGAGAGCCATTCCAGTACTCCGTCCAACATGAAAATGAGGTATCTGAAGTTCCGGATCCCGGCGGAAGAAATCGCCGGTCCGTCACGACGGATGATGGGTCAAATCTTTGGATTGCGCGGTGTCGTCGAGCGAGCGGTCGTCCTGTCGCCCTGAATATTCTCGATCTCGACCACGTCTCGGCGCACGGTGTCCCTGATCGTTTCGACGCGCTCCGTCACGTCCTTGCTCACCACCACTTCCTCGATGACGCGGGCGGTCTTGGCAACCACGGCCTCCTCATCGGTTTCGGTCATCTCGACCGTTTTTTCGGTGAAGTCCGCCGCGGTGACCGGATTGCCGCCGGTGACGGCGCGGCGCTCGACCCTGATCGTCTCGTCACGCAAGGAAACCTGCTCCTCGACCGGCGTCTCGACCACGAAGCGGCGGATCCGGGTCGTGCCGCGGTTGATCGCACGCTTTCCGACACTCAACTGCTCCTCGGCAAGCTGGATCGTTCCGCCCTCGGTCGATGCGGTCCTAGCAGCCGTATCCGGTGCCACCTGAGCCAGCGGTGCGCGCGTCGTGGTCGTGCCGGTCTGCGACAGGCCATACCCTGCCGCCCGCTCGTCGATGTCGACCGGACCGTGCTGCTCCAGGATCCCGGTCACCTGGGCGACATGGCGCTCGTCCACCTTGACTGTGACGACGGTCGAGCCGCTCTGGAGACTGCGGTCGTAGACCTCGGCGCCGGTGTCGGGTTCGCCGCCGAACAGGCTGGCCCAGAACCCCTGTTCGCGTGCGGCCGGAGCCGTCTTGGCGCCGCCCGATGTCGATGTGCCGGCATGCTGGCTGATGGCATCCGCAGGCAGATTGGCGGCCTTGAGGTCACGCACGGCAGCGTCAGCGTGAGCGGCGGTGTCGAAGATGGCGACGATGGTTTCAACTGTCATGTCTGCTGCTCCTGGTAAATCGGTGAACGTCGTTCGGTATTCGCTCGACGCGGTCTGGTACTTGAATGACCGCATGGACGCTTAGGACTGCGTGTCGTTGCGGCGTCCAAGCGGCCCGCCCTTAAAAGCGGGCAGCCCAAGGCGCGATGTAATCGTCGGCTCGACCACGCCCAGGCGCCCGCCGAACCAGCCGGCAAGAGCGCCGAGCAGGAGGCCGAAGGCACCGAACAGCGCGGCACTGGAAACGGCGTCCGCAGCGGCATCGGCGGCCTGCGTTGCCTGCTGCTTCGCCTGATCCATGGTCTGCCGGTACTGCTGCTCATAGCGCTGGACCTCGGTGCGGGCCTGCTCGACCGGCATGTTCTGTGCCCGCGCGAGCGCTTGGGCGGCACGCTCGCGTGCTTCCTGCGCCTGCTGCTGATCACCGCTGACCACCGCCCGCATCGCCGTGACTGCCGCGTCCCGCAAGGCTGCGGGATCGTTGCCGCCGGTTGCTCCACGCATCGACTGCTCGATCGAGGAGAACGGATCGGTGACACCCGGCAGACCGGGCGCCGCCACCTGGGCCGCCGTCTGCGCCGTTGTTCCAACTGTCTGGGCGACATTGCCGAGCGCGCCCGTCACCGTGCGGTAGGCGCCACCAAGGATGCCGCCGACCGCCGTACTCAGAAGATAAAGCACGACGATGGTCGTCAGCGCCCACGCCGTCAGGCCGTGCCAGCCGCCGGTCGACTCCTTCGGCTTGCCCGCGAGCCGGCCCGCTGCGTAGCCGCCGGCGAGCGAGGCGAGAATGCCGGAGAGGGCGAACCAGATCCCGGCGCCGATCGAGAAGGTGGAGACGGCGGGGTTTGCAGCCGCGCCTGCGTTGGGTTCGAGGCTGGCGGCGCCCAAGCCGATGCCCAGCATGTTGAGGATGAACTGAGTGACGAGTGCGACGACAACGCCAGCGAACACCGCGCCCCAGGAAATCTTGTTCAGCATGATCGTCCGGGCGTCCTCGGCCGGGGCGATCGGGCTTGTATGGGGAGCGTCATAGTCGCCCAGGTTGCGTGGAGTGTCAGGGTGCATGGTCTCAGCCATGTCATTGATCCTTGGATGGGGAAAAGGGCGATGGGGTCGGAATAGGCGA
>NZ_JCACHA010000131.1:0-3751 GCF_059503625.1 Skermanella sp. | reverse complement strand
ACCTCATCTTTACCGATTTCATAAGTCGCCTCGATAAATTCCATAACTTCATCTTGCCGATCGGCTAGTGCAACGGCCAATGCTTGCCGCTTTGCTTCTTCCCTGAAACCGGGTGCATGCACATCGATAACCAAGTTCGGGTCGATCACCGCGTTTACTCCTGTACTATATATCAGCCTTACGGCTTCACCAAGTCCGGGTCCAGGGTCATCGACATGATGCTGTCGGCCAGCAGTTTACCTAAGCAGTTGTGGACGAAGGTGAAGCTGCGCTGCTTGGCTTCCGGCGTTTCGGTGTTGAAGTCGACCTGACCGTCCTCGACCCAGTGGCGCATGATGCCGTAGCGGGGGAAGTGGAAGACGTCGTGGTTCTGGGTGACCCAGTCGATGTAATCGACATAGGGCTGAAAATTGATGAGCTGGGTGGTTTGCAGGCTGTACTGCATGTCCATGACGATGATGTCGGAGCCCATGTCGTGGGCAAAGCCGATGCCGTCCGACAGTGCCTCCCCAAAGCTTTCGACATCGAGATTGCGCATGGCGTCGACCGTGCCGACCTGCCAGATCACGAGGGCGGGCCGCTCCTGAGCCAGGGAGGACTTCAACTCCAGGACCATCTCCGCCGCCGATTCGTCGGGCAGGTTTAGGACCGCTACCCGAACCTCACGGCCGGGCATCCTGCGCTTCAGTTCCGCTTCCAGCCGGGCTGGATAGGTCATGGGAGCGCGGGAAGCCTGGGGTTTGGCGGTCCTGACCACGAGCACCGTCAGCGCACCGCCGTCATGAAGCGCCGCGCGGACATTGGGCAGAACGGCATCGACGGTCAGGACGGTATCGGGGATGGCGCAGCTTTCCGGGGCCGGCTCCTGAGCCATGGCTGCCGCAAAACTACCCGACACGACGCAAAGAACGGCAAGAAGGCGATGCAAGCTCCGACGGATCATGCTCCGGAATCCTTCGCTGCCGCTACGTTCCGCCGGGGCTGCCGTTCGGCCTTCTGATACCAGGTCAAGATCCGTGCGGCCATCACCATCGCCCCAATCCCCAGAACGGTCGTCGCAAGCTGTGCCGGCAGCGAGTCGTTGAATTGCACGAGGATAGTCTGCCCGGTGAACGATAAGATAATGCCAAGACAGAACACCTGGAGGGACTGCCGTCCGCAGGCGACGATCGGCCGGGCGATCCACCCGCGCAACCAGCCGGCTTCCTGTCCGACATAGCAAAGGACGACGTAAGCGAGGGCGGCGAAATGCAGCAGACGCAGCGGGTCGAGGTCCGTCTTGCTGATCGGGTACAGAAATTCACCCAACATGGTCGGCATCAGGGCGCCGAGCCACGCGATTCGCCACGATAGCGCCAGAACGAGCGACACCAGCAGATACAGGATCGATGCCGCCAGCAGGACCCGTGACGACGGCAGCCCTCCCCCCGCCTGCCGGTAACGCTGGACCGCTCCGCCGAGCACGAAGAGGAACTGCCATGCGAAGGGGTTGAAGTACCACACGCCTCCTTCCGGATAGGTCGGCAGATTCCATTGAAAACCGCGTGCGGCCAAGTAAAGCACGGCCGAACCGGCAAGCACCAGCCTGGGACGGGAGACCAGCCCCGGCAGCGCCAGCGGAAAAGCCAGCAGGAGCACGATGTAGAGCGGCAGCACGTCCAGGTTGGCTGGCCTGAACATCAGGATCAGGGCGTGGACCAGCGCCAGGGTCGGGTCTTCGAAATAGCTGGCGATGCCCATCTCTTCGCGGAACAGCGGGTTGTCGAACACCCGAGCCGTATAGGCAACCTGAGCGGTGAACGCGAAGAACAGGAACATGTAGGTGACGTAGAGCGTCCAGCAGCGGTGCAGAACCTTGGCGGCCGCGAACGCGAAGCCCCGCTC
This sequence comes from Skermanella sp., assembly GCF_059503625.1. NCBI lineage: Bacteria > Pseudomonadati > Pseudomonadota > Alphaproteobacteria > Rhodospirillales > Azospirillaceae > Skermanella > Skermanella sp. The sequence goes on along the minus strand of NZ_JCACHA010000131.1, from coordinate 1,867 downwards.
CTCGAAGACGCGGGAATAGACCAGCGTCGCGGTGTAACCGGAGATGAAGACGAAGATCTCGGTGGCGTCGCTCAGGCCGTAGTTCCGCAGCGTCGCCCAGGCGAATTGATTCGCCGGGATGTGGTCCACGAAGATGAACCACAGCGCCAGCCCCCGGAAGAAATCCAGGCGGAGATCGCGGTCGCCGCTGCTTTTCACTTGGCCTGCCATCGCCCAGACTTACAGTGGATCAACGGGTTAAGGCAAGATACGCCCAAAGCGGAAAGGGCGGGCATCCCGGAAGATGCCCACCCCTTCCGCCGTCCGGTTTGATCGGTTACAGAAGCTTGCCGATCAGGATGCCGGCCGCCAACGCTACGACCACGCTGGACAGCGGGTTCTTCTCGATCCGGTGGCTGACGTTCTCGACGCCTTCCTGGGTGTGGCGGCGGATATCGCGGTAGCTCTCGTCGGCGATGTTCCTGACCTGCCGACGTCCGTCATCGACGGCACTGGAGACCGAGTTGCCTGCCTCGCGGGCGCTCTGGCCGAACTGTTCGGCGAAATGGTCGAAGCGCTCGGTCAAGGCTGCGATCGCTTCGTCCGTCGAGAGATCGTGTCCGCGCCCGCGCGCGTGGGAATAAGCCATGGTGGCCGCTCCTTTCGTCTGATCAGCTTTTCCAGCTATTAAGGAAGGATGATGACTGACCACCCGGGCTGGTTGCGTCATGAACTTTATTTTAGGACTTTTGTTCAGGCCCGTGCTGCGGTGCCGGCGCCGCCGAAGCCAAGGAACTTCTCCAGCTTCACAGCATAGGCGCCGCTGCCGAGAAGGGCCTGGACCAGCAGCATGACCGTCCAGAAAGCGGGGAATTCCCAGCCGCCGCCCGTCTTGGCGAACATCCAGCCGTTGCCGGCGTGCTGCAACGTGGCGCCGATCATGATCGGCAGAAGGGCCAGGGCGATGACGCGGGTCCAGGCGCCGAGGATCAGGGCCAGACCGCCGCCGACCTCGCCGAGGATGACGAGATAGGCCAGAAAGCCGGGATAGCCGATGGTCTCGAAATACTGCACCGTGCCGGGGATCGTGAAGGTGAAGATCTTCATGCCGCCATGGGCGAGAAACAACACGCCGAGGCTGACGCGCAGCAGCAGGGCGGCGTAGTCGGCGTTCGAGTTCGATGTGCGAGAGTCGATCATGACAGGTCCGTCCGTTCCGATGTGATGGAAGGGCCGGATTATCCGGCCTCTTGATGATGCGACTATCAATTAAAAACACCGTTCCGTTAATTCGCCAAGTTATGCATATATAAGTGCGCCTTAGTATATAATAGGGGAAGTTCCATGGACCGGATCACCGCGCTGGCCGCTTTCGTGCGGACCGTGGAACTGGGCAGCCAGGCTGCCGCGTCGGACGATCTGGGCATCTCCCGCGCGATGATCGGCCGCCACATCCAGCAGCTAGAGGACCGCTTGGGCGTCCGCCTGCTCAACCGCACCACCCGCAAGCAGAGCCTGACCGAGGCCGGTCTGGCATTCTTCGAGAAGTGCTCCGCCATCCTGGAGCAATTGACCGAAGCCGAGAGGGCCGCGACCGAACTTCAGGCGGAGCCGCGCGGCACCCTGCGGGTCAACGGCCCAATGAGCTTCGGCAACCGGCATCTGGCGACGGCGCTGGCCGCCTATTGCGAACGCCACCCGCAGGTCAAGATCGACCTGGTGCTGAACGATCGTCAGGTCGATCTGGTGGAGGAAGGCTACGATGTCGCCATCAGGATCGCACGGCTGACCGACAGCAGCCTGATCGCGCGCCGGCTGGCACCCATCCGGATCGCGCTTTGCGCATCGCCGGACTATCTCCGGCGCCATGGCATCCCCAAGGTCCCCA
>NZ_JCACHA010000130.1:0-3752 GCF_059503625.1 Skermanella sp. | reverse complement strand
CCAGATGGAACCCCATCGGCCGCGCATAGGCAGCCAGCTCGAACAGATCGGTGCGCAGCAGCGGTTCGCCGCCGGACAGGATCAGCGCCGGGACGCCGTAGCCCTTCAGATCGTCCAGGACGCCAAGCGCCTGGGCCGTCGTCAACTCGCCGGGGAACTCGTGATCGGCGGCGAAGGCGTAGCAGTGCAGGCAGGTCAGGTTGCAGCGGCGCACCAGATTCCAGATGACGACGGGGCGGATGCCGGCACCGCCGGGCGGCCGCGTTCTGGACGGTTTGGTGTCGGGGGAGAGCAATCCCGCGATGAACTGGCTGAGTCGGAACATGGCGTTTTTCTTTCTCGGGCCTTGGCCTGTTCAGGCGGAAAGGCGCAGGCCGCTCTTCTTGAGAATGCGGGTGCTGTAGAGGACCTCGTGCCCCCGGCAGACCGGTCCGAGCAGCGCCGCGATCGTCGCGACCTGCGCTTCGACCTCGTCCCGGCTCCGGCCATGGACCATGGCGAACAAGGTATAGGGCCAGTCCGGCGGCGAGGGCCGCCGGTGGTAGCAATGGCTGACGAAGGGCAGGGCGCCGACGCGGGCTCCTACTTCGTCGATCAGGTCTTCCGGGACGTCCCACACGCTCATGCCGTTATGCGCGTAGCCAAGCTTGTAGTGGTTGGGCACGGCGGCGATGCGGCGGATCTGGCCGCCGTCGAGCAGCCGGGCCAGACGCTCCCGGACCTCGCCGCCCGGAATGCCCAGCCTGTCGCCCAGCACGTCATAGGGGCGGCGTTCCAGCGGCAGCCCTTCCTGGGTTGCCAGGACAAGGCGGCGGTCCGTTTCATCGAGGATGGCGGTCATACGGCGAACCTCAGGCCGACGAAGTATTCGGCCAGCTTGGGCATGGGATGGACGGTCAGGCCGGTGCGCCGCTCGATCTCCGCGATGGCGGCATCGATCCCCTCGGGAGTTTCGGTCGCCAGCACGAACCACATGTTGAAGGCATGGTCGCGGGCGTAGTTATGCGCTACTTCCGGAAGTTCGTTGACCAGCGCCGCGACCCGCTCGAAATCCTCCGGCGGCACCTTCAGCGCCGCCAGCAGCAGCGCGCCGCCCATCCGCTCTGCATGGTAGAGCGGCCCGAATCGCGTCAGCACGCCGGTCTCGCGCAGGCGGCGGACCCGGACGATCGCGTCGTCCTCATCCAGTCCAAGTTCTTCCGCGACCGTCCGGAAAGGCCGGTCGTCCAGCGGGAAACCGTCCTGGAGGCGGTCGATCAGGCGGCGGTCGATTGCGTCCATGGCGTCAGCCCTCCCTCGCCGTGCCGTAGCATGCGGCGGTCTGCTTGAATCGGCGCGTGGTGTGCAGGATCGCGGGGGGCTGGGTCATCGTGTCCGGCAGGGTTTCCATGACGGCAACCCGGTCCTCCACGAAGGCGCGGTCGCGCGCGTGGATCATGGTGAAGAGGTTATAGGGCCACTCCGGCAGCCGGCGGGGCCGGCGGTAGCACAGGCTGACCCACGACAGCCCGGCGAACATCGCGCCGACCCGCTCGACCTCTTCGTCGGGGATGTTCCAGACCACCATGGCGTTGGAATCGAAGCCCAGTGCTGCGTGATCGACGACCACGCCGATGCGGGAGATCATTCCCTCTTTCACGAAGCCGCACATGCGGTCGATTACGACAGCCTCGTCCAGGCCCAGGCTGTTCCCCAGCGCCTCGTAGGGCCGCTCCACCAGCGGCAGGCCGTCGCGCAGCGCACCGATCAACTGCCGATCGGTTTCAGTCAATTCCATAGTCGAAATCCCAGATCCACATGAAAGTCCCGCTCGAGACGCAGGTCGAGCGGCGTCAGTCCGGTAATCGCAGCAATCTCGGCCAGCACCTGCGCTACCCGCTCCGCATCGGGAGCGGTCACCACGAACCACAGGTTCAGCCGGTGCTCGCGCGCGTAGTTGTGGTTGACCTCGGCGAAGGCGCCGACGAGGGCGGCCACGTCCTCCAGCCGCTCCGGTGGCACCGCCAGGGCCGCGAGCGTGCTGGCTCCGACGCGGTTGGGCCGGAAGACGGCGCCGACGCGGCGGACGGCGCCGGTCTCCGTCAGCCGGCGCAGCCGGTCGATCACTTCGGCCTCGCTCACCTCCAGCCGCGCCGCGATCTCCGCGAAGGGGCGGGGGGTCAGCCCGAAACCCCGCTGGAACTCGTCCAGCAGGCGCTGGTCCAGGGCGTCCATCACAGGCCGATCCGATGGGCGCGGGCGGTGAAGAAGATGCCGCTCGGCTTCTCGGCGGGCAGGGTGGCGAGAAGGGCGAAGGTCGCGGTGTCGTAGACCTTGATCCGGTCGGCGTCGCGCACCGACAGCCAGACCCGCTCGCCGCGCGGCGTGAATTCCAGATGGAGAACGCCGGGGCCGGGCTCCAGCCGATGGACCACCTTCAGCGACGGCACGTCGATCACCTGCACGACGCCGTTGTCGGGCAGCGCGAAGTTGACCCAGAGCTGGCGGCCGTCGGGACGGGCCATGACGAAGACCGGCTGCCCCTCCACCGGGATGCGTCCGGCCTCCGTCCAGGTCGCGAGGTCGATCACCAGGACCTCGTGCCGTCCGACCGCCGGGATGAAGGCGTGCCCGTCCGCTACCGCCCAGCTTTCCAGATGCGGCATCTTGAAGACGGGCAGCGCCGTCTCGCCCCGGCCGTAGCCCGCCAGCACCCGGCGCACCCCGGCTTCCGGCCGCCACAGGTCGAGCATGGCGAGGCCGTCTTCGCCGAAAAGGCCGGCGATGTAGTAGCGGCCGTCCGGCGTCACCAGCGCGTCGTAGGGCTGGCGGCCGATATCGGCGAACTTCGTGATCCGGGGTGAAGCCGGCTCGCTCAGGTCCGCCAGCCAGATTTCACCCGTGTCGTACAGGCTGAAGACGAAGCGGTTGCCCGGCGCATCCTCCAGCCCAACGACCTTGGAGCCGGTCGGGATGTCGGCGACGGGTGCCAGCGTTTCCGCATCGAAGACGCGGACGCCTCCCGGCTCGTAGTTGGCGACGGCCACCAGCCGGCCGTCCTCCGAGATAGCGCCGCCGATGCTGTTGCCGGCCTGCACGACCCGGCCCGACGTCTTCCGCGTCAGCAGGTCCAGCTTGGTCAGTCCGCCGTCGCGGCCGAACACATAGGCGAAGCGCTCGTCGCGTGAAAAGACGATGGCGGCATGGCTCAGGTCGCCCAATCCGCCGACTTCTCCCAGCACGGTATCGTGGCTGTGCTCGACCAGCTTCACGCTGCCGGTGGCCCGCTCGATCACGACGCCCAGGTCCCCGGTTCCCCGAAGTTCCGGACCGGCGGCGCAGGCGCCGAGCAGCATCGATGCCGCCAGCGCGGTAAGGCTCCTCCCGATCATGGCGCCAGTCCCTTCTTGAGTTCGTTTGCGATCCAGCCCGCTTCGTCGGCGCTCAGCAGCCCCGCCCAGGGCGGCATCGGCGTTCCGGGAATGCCGTTCAGGATGATTTCGGCCAGACTTTCGGCAGGGATGCCGTCGAGCGCCTGCGGCAGCAGGGGCGAGCCCAGTCCGCCCTTCAGCGTCATGCCGTGACACGATCCGCAGTCCTGCCGGACCATGTGCCGCAAGGCTTCCTGTCGATTGGGCGACGGCGTTGCGGCAAAGACCGGCGCCGCCGCCAGCAGCAGGGCGCCGACGGCAGCGAAGACCCGGCTAAGCATCGGCCAACTCCCGTTCGCCGTACCACGCCAGTTCCGGAGCGAGCGCCACGACCCGCCCGAC
>NZ_JCACHA010000129.1:0-3756 GCF_059503625.1 Skermanella sp. | reverse complement strand
AACGTCGAGACACCCGATGGAGCCCGCCAGGTGTTCGCCGCGGCCGCAAAGACTGATACGCTGATTGAAGCGCTGATCCGGCGCGACCTCGCCGCCGTCGGTTACACCAATAAGACCGAACTGACCACGTTCACCGACGGCTGTTCCGGTCTGCGCTCGATCCTGGTCGATGCCGGCGTCACCAAGCCGCCGTCTCTGGACTGGTTCCACATCGCCATGCGCCTGCAGCATGCCGAGAAGACAGCCGGCACCCTGCCGATCGATACCGCGGAACGGGAGCACGCCAAGGCAGTGATCGTCGCGGAAGTCGACCGGCTGCGCTGGCGGATCTGGAACGGCAAGGCCAAGGATGCGCAAATCACTCTCGAGCGCATCCGCGACGTCATGCCGGTCTTCCAAGGTGGAAGCGACCGGAAAAGGGATCCATCGTCACGCCGGTTATGGACGGCGTTGCGCGAGATCGACCGTTACCTGACCAGCCAGAGCGCTTGGCTGATCAACTATGCCGAACGCCATCGCGCCGGCCTGCGGGTCGGCACGTCGATCACCGAAGGCACTGCCAACTTCCTGGTCAACCGGCGCATGAACAAATCCCAGCAGATGCGATGGTCCCGTAGCGGCGCTGACCTCCTGCTCCAGGTCCGCTGCGCTGTCCTCAATGGTGAGCTTGGCTCCAGCTTCGGCCAGCTCTTCGAAGCCAGCCCTGGCTCCGAAGCGGCTATGGCTGCTTGACCCCCAATCGTGCGACAGTCCCGTTCAGACCTTTGATCGCGGTTGCCGAGGGTATGCGAAGCTGCGTGAGGATCGTCCAAAACTCAGAGTCTTTGCGCGCCGGCCAAGTTCCCCTGACAATGCCCTGACACCATCAAAAGCGAGTGACCGGAATGTCGAAGGTGCAATGCGTCCGTACGATCCGCATCGCGGAGCGACCGAACCTCATCTGGGTAGAGATCGAGACGGATGAAGGACTGATCGGGCTCGGGGAGTCCTTTCGCGGTGTCCAGGCTGTCGAAGCGGTGATCCACGAGCAGATTGCACCTTGGCTGATCGGCCGCGACTCCCGTCGCATCGAAGCGGTGTCGCGCTACCTGATGACGCCCTATCTGGGCTTCCAAAGCACTGGGGCCGAGATGCGGGCCGCCAGCGCCATCGATCTGGCGCTCTGGGATCTCGCGGGAAAGCGTCACGGGATTCCGGTGCATGAGGCTTTGGGAGGAGCGATGCGCACGGAGATCCGCGCCTACAACACCTGCGCCGGCTACGCCTACAATACCGGCGGCGTTGGACGGCGGGACATCCGCGCCACCGATACGGTGGATGGCCCCTATGACGATCAGGTCGCCTTCATGCGCGATGCAGGCGGATTGGCCGAGAGCCTTCTCTCGGAGGGCTTCACGGCCATGAAGATCTGGCCGCTCGACATCTACGCCGAAGCCTCGGGCGGCCAGATGATAAGCCTGTCTGATCTGAACGCCGGACTGGAGCCATTCCGCAGGATCCGCGCCACAGTCGGCGACCGGATCGACATCATGTGCGAGCTGCACAGCTTGTGGAGCGCCAATGCCGCTCTCCGGATCTGTCAGGCGCTCGAGGATCTCAATATCTTCTGGGTCGAGGACCCGATCACCAAGATGAGCGACACCAGGGCACTGGCCGATCTGCGCCGCCGGACGCGCGTGCCGATCTGCGGCAGCGAGACGCTGGGCGGCGCCGTGTCGTTCCGTCAGTTGCTGGAGGCCGACGCGACCGATGTCGTCATGCTCGACCTTGCCTGGTGCGGCGGATTGACGGAGGGCCGGAAGATCGCCGCCCTGGCCGAAGCCCATGCCAAGCCGCTGGCGCCGCACGACTGCACCGGACCGGTTACACTGATGGCCGGTCTGCAACTTGCCCTGCATGCACCTACCGCAATCTTTCAGGAGGTCGTGCGGGCAACCCTGGCCACATGGTACCGCGAACTTGTCACCGAGCTTCCGGTGATCGTGAACGGTATGGTGCAGGCGCCCGTAGCACCGGGCCTTGGAACATCCCTGTTGCCGGAGGTGCGCCAGCGGCAGGACGCCCTGGTCCGCGAGTTCGGCGAATCGATGCCTCGCGGATGACCCGATGTCCGGATGAGATTTTCAGACGATGCTGACTGACCGCATCACGCAAGTCGCGGTAACCTTGTACAGTGATTTCAATCAGCGCTGAAATGACGACGTCTCAAGAAGTACATTGATGCTCCTACTAAAGGAGGCGGTGCAGGGTGGCGCTCGAGGTCTGACGCGGGAGGGAGAGCGGGAGTTAACTCGCCGGGTGACCGAGGCGGCCGAGATCACCGAGCGGGAGGTTGAACGGATCGTGTATCGCTTCGATCTCGCTCTGGCGGTCAAGCGCGCGGTCGCACTCGCCTGCTTCGCACTGGGTGACGCCGCCGGCGGGTACTGGCTTGGGATCAAAGAGGTTCAGGTGACGGAGCGGCGGCTCGGCGCGGCCTTTGGCGACGGGACCGCAACGGCGAAGCGCTGGGCCGATCTGATGGAGAACAACGATCTGAACGCCGCACTGGCGCGCTGCACCGGCGACCAGATCACCGTCACCGCTGGGCGGCGGGCCTGCTCGGTACCGCTGTGGCTGGACAGGACGAAGGGTGCACCATAGACAGTGCCCGGCAACCGCCTCTATTCCCGCGCTCACAAGGGCTTCCCACCCTCTTACGCAGGGCGAATTATCCGCAACACCTGAGCGGCGGCCGATCCTGAAACCTTCTCCGCGCCGGATCGTTGGGGCTGACAGGGCGGAGATAGAATTCTGCAGGACCTTGCAGCATTGGAGAGGAGAACCATGGCGGAAGAACTGATCGCAGAAATCAGTCCCGGCTGTGTGCGGATCATTGTCGAAATCGGAGGAAGAACAGGTGCCGGTGACTTCAGGGTCGACGTGCTTCCCCAGTGGATAGAGAGCCTGGAGGCGTCGTCAGAAGAAGCGATGGTTCACGGCACTGAAGAAGGAACAGCACTCGCCTGCGAGACTGTCTTCGATGCTGTCCGGCTGGAAGAGTGGGACTTGGCCTGCATCGCGGCACTCTGGATCATCCTCTACGCACCTCGCCGAAGCGGCATCTCCCTGCACGATCTGAGGAACATGGCGGGCATCGGCGTTCTCAGGATCAGGGCGAACGCCGACGGTTCGGTATGGCACAGCGAAGCCAGCCTCTACAGCACAGATGCTGGCGCAACTGTTCACTGAGGAAGGTGCCATAAAGCAGACCAACATGCAGGTCAGGGCAGGAAGGCATCAGCACCCGTCCTTTTAACAGGATCCCTTCTGCGCGCAATGGCGGTTGGTTGACCTGGAGCCGGGGACGATCAGGTAAACGCCCTCGAAGGCACTGGCTGGACACGGAAGCGAAAAAGACCTGTCACGGCCGATGCGAAACTTACGCCCCGTGCAGCGCACTGCCCTATGAGTTTGCTATCGAAAGCGCGGGAGAACCCGTAGTTCATTGACATAAGCACCCTGCTTCAGCAGTTCGTGGAGTTTTGACCATCGGCGGCCACCCTCCGCCGATCGGACGGCAATCCCGACAGCTTTCCGCTGGCCCACCAGGACGACCAGCTTCTTGCCACGGGTGACGCCGGTGTAGATCAGGTTCCGCCGCAGCATCATGTAATGGGTCATGCCGACGGGGATCACGACGGCCGGATACTCCGAACCCTGGCTCTTGTGGATGGTCGTTGCAAAGGCCAGAGAGACTTCATCAAGTTCGCCGAA
>NZ_JCACHA010000128.1:2000-3771 GCF_059503625.1 Skermanella sp. | reverse complement strand
GCCATCACGCCGCTGGCGATCCCGGAATGCTGGGCGAAGCGGCTGGAAATCCCGGCCAGGTGCTCGGTCGTCACCGGTTCCCCTTCCTTGGACCGGGCACGAAGCGTCTCCATGATGTCCAAGACCACTTCCGCCGGCGGAGCACCTCCATCCAGCCGAACTTCGCCATCCCGTATCACGGCGGCGCCACCGGCGTTGAACAGGCGCGCCATCGTCACCGGCCCACTGGTAAGCGCCGGGACGAAGTCGTCGGCGCCGGCCATCTGCTCCAGTAGTCTTGCGTGGGTTGCCACATGGTCCCGCCGCTCGTCCCAGTCCGCCGCCGTCTCGACTTCGGTCAGGCGCATGGCGAAGGCATCGACCAGCAAGGTGACAGCCGTACGCAAGGCGGGCGGGACCAGCAGCGATTGCCGATGGTGGCCGATCACCAGACCCCATAACCGGCCGTGCTTCATCACCGAAACGGACATCGAGCCGTTGACGTTGAGGTTACGATGGTACTCCAGATGGACCGGGGAAAGTGCCCGAAGCCGTGCGAAGCTAAGGTCCAGCGGCTGTGCGCCGTCATCCGCGCTAATCGACAGCAGCGATACCGGCGCCGCGTCGCGGTCGGGGACGAACCGGCTGTGGTTCCGGGCATAAAGCTCCCGTGCCTGCCGGGGGATATCGGATTCCGGAAAGTGCAGGCCCAGCAGAGACTGCTCTAGGTCGGGCGTCTTGTCCTCCGCGATGGCTTCACCGTTCCATTCCGCATCGAAGCGGTAGATCAGCACGCGCTCGAAACCGGACAGGGAGCGGATGGATTGAACCGTCAGGCGCCCCAACTCAGCCAATGATGAAGCATCGCGCAGCCGGACCATGGTGCGCGGCAGTGCCGCCGGAAGATCTCCGGGAGTCGTCTGCTCCGCCTCCACGATGATGATGCCGTTATGGCTGTGGACCGCAAAGTCCATCAGCACACCATTGCCGGGCAGGCAGGCGGTCGTGCGAAACGGGTTCGCTCCGTCCAGTTCGCCCTTGGCGGCAGCGTCCCGGATTTCCGCCGCCAGGGTGTCTCCGATCAGTGCGTCCAGCGGCCGCTGACCCAAGTCGCCGGGCTCGATCCCAAAGACGGTGGAAGCATTGGCGCTGTACGCCGCCAGTGCCCAATCGCCTGAATGCAGCGCCAGAAGCGCTCCATGAGGCTGAATGGCACCGGGAATATGGATCGGCTCCCGCTCGCACGGGGTAAGATCGACACCCTGGGATGAGGCCAGCCGCTCCACCAGGGCTCGGGCTCCTTCACGGTCGAATTCAGGAGAAGGCTGACGGGAAGACCCGGATGTTTCGGGGCGGTGCGAGGAGTACATGCTCGTCCGGACAGAGTTCATGCGTGATGATGGATAACACGTCGGGAGGTGCCTTGTTCACTGCCGAAACCCTTGTTCCGACCAAAGTTCTAGCCTTCGTATTTGCGCAGATCCTCGATCACCTTGCCATCATTGGGCAAAGTTCCGGGGGGTACGATTTCAATCCCGCCTTTCAGCTTGGTCACCGAAGTCAGGCTCGCCGCAAGAGCCTCGGCAAGTCCAGTGCCGGCATCGGCCGCTTCGGCTTTCAGGACCATGGTGTCGGCGCCATCGGCCCTGTTTACGACCAGCCGGCCGCGCAAGGCCTCCGGATGCCGTTTCAAAACGTCCGCGATCTGTCCGGCATGGACGAACATGCCCTTCACCTTAGTCGTCTGATCCGCCCGGCCAAGCCAGCCTCGGATGCGCCGGTTGGTCCGTCC
>NZ_JCACHA010000128.1:0-1990 GCF_059503625.1 Skermanella sp. | reverse complement strand
CGCTGGAGCTTGGCATGAAGGCCGAAAGGTCGCCAGTCGCGAAGCGGACCAGCGGATAGTCCCGGTTCAGCACCGTTACCACGATCTCGCCGACCTCCCCGTCGGCGACCGGATCGCCGGTGCCGGGACGGACGATCTCGACGATGACGTGCTCGTCCAGGATCAGGCCTTCGCGGGCGGAGCTCTCATAGGCGACCATGCCGAGATCGGCGGTGCCGTAGCTCTGGAAGACCTCGAGCCCGCGATCCTGGTAGAACCGCTTGACGTCCGGCATGAAGGCGCCGCCGGTGACGTGCCCAAGCCGCAGCGAGGACAGGTCGGCGCCGGTCTCGTCCGCCTTTTCAAGGATGATCTTCAGGTAGTCCGGCGTCCCGGCATAGGCGGCTGGCCGCACCGCCGCGATCGCCTGAACCTGCAACTCGGTATTGCCTGTCCCGGCGGGGAACACGGCGCAGCCCAGCGCGTGGGCGCCGCTCTCGAACATCGAGCCCGCCGGGGTGAAGTGATAGGAGAAGCAGTTGTGCAGGACATCCCCCGCTCGTAGCCCGGTGGCGAACAGGGCACGGGCGAAGCGCCAGTAGTCGGCCCGCCGGGCTTCCGGATCGAAGATCGGTCCGGGCGACGCGAAGATGCGGGCGAGCCCTCCCGGCGGCACGGCGCTGAAGCCGCCGAATGGCGGCTCCCGGCCCTGCAACTCCGTCAGGTCGGATTTCCGGGTGACCGGCAACGCCGCCAGGGCTTCCCGGCTGGTGATCGACATCGGGTCGATTCCAGCGAGGATGAGGCCATAGGCCGGGGTGCTGCGCTGGGCGAGGTGGATCTGCTCCGGCAGGGCCGCCATCAGCGCCGCTTCCCGCGCATCTGCCGAGCGGGTTTCCAGATCGTCGTAGAAGCTGTTCGCCATGACTGTTCCCTGCGTTATCCTGGAGCCGTTTTGTAGGACGGAAGGAGGCTACAGCCACCGCTTCCGGCGCTTGTAGCTCTTCAGGTTCTTAAAGCTGCGCCGTTCCTCGCCGCCGCCGCCACCGAGGTAGAATTCCTTGACGTCCTCGTTGTTGGCGAGTTCCTCGGCGGTGCCGTCGAGCACGACCTTGCCGGACTCCATGATATAGCCGTAGCTGGCGGCTTGGAGCGCCATGCGGGCGTTCTGCTCGACCAGCAGGATCGTGACGCCGAGGTCGCGGTTGATCTGGCGGATGATCGCGAAGACCTCCTTCACCAGCAGGGGCGACAGGCCCATGGACGGCTCGTCCATCAGGATCAGCTTGGGCCGGGCCATCAGCGCGCGGCCGATCGCCAGCATCTGCTGCTCGCCGCCGGAGAGATACCCCGCGAGGCCGGTGCGTTCCTTGAGACGGGGGAAGTAGTCGTAGACCATCTCGATGTCCTGGCGGACATTATTGTCCCGGCGCGTGAAGGCGCCGAGGCGCAGGTTCTCCAGGCAGGTCATGTCGGAGATGATGCGGCGGCCTTCCATCACCTGGAAGATGCCACGCCGGACGATCTTGTCCGGGTCGATGCCGTTGATCTTTTCACCGGCGAAGCTGATGTCTCCCCGCGTCACGGCGCCGTCTTCGGTCTTCAGCAGGCCGGAAATGGCTTTCAGCGTGGTCGATTTGCCGGCCCCGTTGGCGCCCAGCAAGGCCACGATCTCGCCTTCCGGCACCTGGAGGCTGAGGCCGCGCAGGACCAGGATCACGTCGTTGTAGACGACCTCGATGTTGTTGACCGAGAGCAGCGCTGGTTTTCGGGCCGCTACCGGCGGTGCCGGTACGGCGTTGACGTCGATGGCGGCGGTCATGGCTCTATCCTGTCGTGCGGCCTGTCGTGCGGAAGGCTTGCCGGGACGGGCCATGCCGTCCCGGCGGGCGGTCCGGCTTTACCAGCCGAGCCATTCCTTTTTGCGCGGCAGGTCGATGCTGGTGACCTTCTCCAGCTTGATCGTGCCGGCCTTCACCAATTCGTCGACCGAGGCTTCGGTAGCGCCCGA
>NZ_JCACHA010000127.1:2476-3781 GCF_059503625.1 Skermanella sp. | reverse complement strand
AAGGCCGCCGGGACGCCGTCGACCATCTTGGTCAGCGTCGGCAGCCCGCCGCCGGCCCAGTTGATGCCGACCCGCATCAGGGAGATGCCGATCACGAGGATGATCGTACCGGTGACGACAGGCGGAAAAAGAGGCAATAACCTGCTGACGAAAGGTGCAACGATTACGCCGAAAATGCCGGCGGCTATCACCGAGCCGTAGATTCCGAGCAGTCCGACACCCGGCGCCGCGGCCATGGAGAGCATCGGACCGACCGACGCGAATGTGACGCCCATCATGACCGGCAGCCGGATACCGACGCCGGGAAAGCCGAAGCACTGCACCAGCGTCGCCAGACCGCAGGCGAACAGGTCGGCGCTGATCAGGAAAGCGACGTCTTCCGGCGGCAGGCCCAGGGCGCGGCCGATGATCAGCGGGACCGCGACAGCGCCGGCATACATCACCAGGACGTGCTGCAGGGCCAGGGGAAGCAGCCGTGGTAGTGGGAGACGCTCGTCTACGGGATGGATGGTTGTCGCCATGGTTTACTGATGCCTCTGCTTTGCGTCGCGCGCCTCGGTTGTCGTCGAGGCTCTGCTGAGTGCAATGTTCAGGCCATCGGCGTCCCATGGTTCGCAGGCCGGAGGGAAGGCCGGAATGCTCCGCCCGCCCTCCGGTGGCGCCCTCAATCGGAGGCGTCGATCGTGTCGTCCAGAGTGAAGCCGACCTTGAGGGTGACCTGATAGTGCGAGACCTTGCCGTTCTCGATATGGCCGCGCGTCTCCAGCACCTCGAACCAGCGCAGATGCTTCAGCTTCTTGGAAGCCCGCTCGACCGCGTTCTGGACGGCGTCCTCGACGCTGGTGGGGGATGAGCCGACGAGTTGGATGATCTTGTAGATGTGATCGCTCATGGTGCGCCCTCTTCTGAAGGTTCGTTGACCCTGGTGTAACACCTGGAAACGGAGAATGGCGGCGGGAAACGCCGGAGGGCCTTTTTTCGACAACCTGTTAAAAAACTCACAGTATTTGGAAAAACCGGGGCGCATCCTTCCTGCCAAGTAAATGCCCATGAAACACCTGAGTTGTTCGCAACATCAACACCAGGACCCTCATGACACCGGTAATTCCATTGCTGGCTATCGCGATCGGCTTGACCATCCTGATAGGCATTTCGGCTCTTTATCTGCGAGGCAATAATCAACGGGTGCAGCTGGAGCGGCTGATGATGGTCGCCAGCTCCCACTTTCTCGGCAATACCGCCGCCTTGCGGCCGTTCCAGAAAGCCCATATCGCCGATCCCCTGGACCCGGGCAGCTACAAGGAC
>NZ_JCACHA010000127.1:0-2466 GCF_059503625.1 Skermanella sp. | reverse complement strand
GGACGCCCTTTACGAGCCCGCCAACATCAAGGAGCACATCTTCTGGCCGTCCGTGCTCTGCATGCTCACGGTCTTCTCGACGGCCTTCACGCTCTTCATCGCGTTTCAACGGGGCTATTTCCAAACGCCGAGCATGATCCTGGGCGGAGCGTTCCTGGTCGGAGCCGACGGCTTCAAATGCCCTGGCCTGGAATGCCCGAAGGGCATCCAGCCGATCATCGACAGCCATCAGCTCGGCTCGCTGCTCGTGATCGAAGTTTCCTTCCTGGCCGCCTATGTCTGGGCGCTGTGGCAGCTCTTCCAGAGGATGGTCACCCGCGACGTCACGGTATACGCGTTCCACGCCATCACGATCAGGGTCGTCACCGCGGCCATCCTGTCGCTGATCGTCTTCCAGGGCCTTTCGCCCGCAAGCGGCAAGCTCGCAGCCCATCAGCCTTCCGAGGCCACGGACGCCGCCATGGCGACACCGGCGGTCCTGCATGTTCAGGATCGGACCGCCATGCCGCCGCTGCCGCTCCTTGAAACGGATCTCAACTACTTCATCCTGCTCGCCTTCGCGATCGGCTTCTTTCCGGAAACCGCGCTGACCTGGCTGGGAGCATTGGCAAGGAAGCGCATCTTCAACATGGGGCCTTCCACCAGCTACCTGGACATCGAGGAAATCGAAGGGATCGACAGCTACACGCGCGCCCGTCTGGCCGAACTCGGCATCTTCGACGCGCCGCGTCTTGCGACCTGCAATCCGATGACCCTGGCGCTCCGCACGCCCTATGCGCTGCAACAGATCATCGACTGGATCGGACAGGCCCAGCTCCTGCTTCTGCTGAAGAAGAAGACGTTCAATACGCTTCGGGAGCAGGGCATCCGCACCAGCTTTCAATTCTACGAACTGCTGGCATCGCAGGCCAACGCCCCGATGCCCGCGGCCGTCGACGCAAGCTACTGCAAACTGATGCTGCAAAACGATCCGGCCTTCGTCAGGGCGAAGGAAGTCGCCGTCCGGATGCTGCAATAGACCGGCACGAAAGGCCGGCGGGGAGCGAACCTCCCCGCCGGCCCCACCCCCCTCAGATCTTGTCCAACAGCCCACGCCCGGCCAGATTGCGGATCAGGGCGCGGGTGCCGAAGGTCCAGGGCGGCGCCTTGTCGCTGGTGGTCACCCGGTTGACCAGGGCTCCCAGCTTCGGCGTCTCGATCCGGACCACGTCGCCGACCTTGTGGGTGAAGCCGGCGCCGGGTTCGTCGCGGTCCTCGACGGGTGCGAACATCGTGCCCAGGAACAGCACCAGCCCGTCGGGATACTGGTGGTTCCTGCCGATCGCCTGCGACACCAGGTCCAGCGGATCGCGGCTGATCTTCGACATGGAGCTGCTGCCGGTCAGGCGGTAGCCGTCGGTGCCTTCGACGCTCATCGCCAGCTCGGCCTTCCGCACGTCCCCGATGCCGAAGGTCTCGTCGAACAGGCGGATGAACGGCCCGATGGAGCAGGACGCGTTGTTGTCCTTGGCCTTGCCGAGCAGCAGGGCGCTACGGCCTTCCATGTCGCGCAGGTTGACGTCGTTGCCCAGCGTGGCGCCGACGGTCTTGCCTTCGGACGAGACGGCCAGCACGATTTCCGGCTCCGGGTTGTTCCAGGTCGATGCCGCCAGGATGCCGATCTCGGCCCCCGTCCCCAGCGACGACATCGGCTGGCCCTTGGTGAAGATCTCGGCGTCGGGGCCGATGCCGACTTCCAGGTACTGCGACCAGACGCCCTTCTCGATCAGCAGGTCCTTCAAGCGGGCGGAGCTTTCCGAGCCGGGCTCGATCTCCGACAGGTCGGTGCCGATCGCGTCGATCATGGTCTGGCGGACGGCTTCGGCCTTGCCGGCGTCGCCGCGCGCCTGTTCCTCGATCACGCGCTCCAGCAGGCTGGCGACGAAGGTGACGCCGCTGGCCTTGACCGCCTGCAAATCGACGGGACACAGGAACCACGGCTTCGACGGGTCGTTGGCGTCATGGGCGCTGTTGGCGAGGATGTCGGCAAGGTCGCCGATCCGGTTCGCCGTGGCAAGCCCAGTGCGGACCACGGCCACCGGATCGGCGGCATCCAGCAGGGTGCTCATGGTCGGCGCTTCGGCCGTCACGTCGTAGACGCCGTCTCCCCGGATCGCGACGACGGCGGGGCCTTCCGGCAGTTGGACGCGCCCGACCAGGGTTCCGGCGCAGCCATCCTCGGGCAAGGTGTTTTCGGGCGTAAGCAGGCTTTTCACTCAGGTTCCTCCAGGCGCATCGGCGCGTGTCGTTGGCGCGTGTTCTTAGGTCTTCAAGTCACGGCGGGAGCTGATCCCCGTATGGCGGGTATACCACGCTGTCTGCTTTGATCCGAGACGCCGCGTGCCCACTCTCGAATTTATCTGTTGGGCAGACCACTTGAGAACCGAACCGAGTTTTGAGGAGGGAGAGGCAAATGCCCTCGCGTGA
>NZ_JCACHA010000126.1:0-3782 GCF_059503625.1 Skermanella sp. | reverse complement strand
GGTAGCGACATGGTCAACCAGGTGCGTACCTGGCTTGGCCTCTAGCGTCATGGTCCTTTCCGCTCTCGAGGCCGCCTTTGCGCCCTCCCTGGTTGTCGCCGGGATCGCGCTGTCCGTGCTGCCGTTCTGCTCCCGATCCGACACTCGGGTGCGCGCGGTGCTGTTCTCCGTGTCGGTTTTCCTCGGCTGGCGCTACATCGTCTGGCGCCTCGGCAATACACTGCCGACCCCGGCGCTGGATGGTGACTTCGTCTTTGGCTGCGTCTTCATGATTCTGGAGACGCTGGTGATGCTGGGCTCCACTTCCTCGTCCCTGATCCTGGTCCGGACCCGCGACCGAAGCAGTGACGCAACGGCAAATGCCAACTGGTGGCCCGTCGAACGGCCGCCGCAGGTCGATGTCTTCATCACGACCTATAACGAGGAAGAGTCGATCCTGGCGCGCACGATCGCCGGCGCGCTCGGCATCCAGCACCCGAAGCTGCGCGTATGGGTGCTCGATGACGGCCGACGCGAGTGGTTGCGCGACCTTTGCGCGGCCCGGCAGGTCGGTTATCTGACCCGGCCCGATAACAGCCATGCCAAGGCCGGCAACATCAACAACGGTCTGGCACACCTGGCGAGCCTGGAGGCCGGGCCGGAATTCATTGTCGTGCTCGACGCCGATTTTGTTGTCCACGACAACTTCGTCAGCCGAACTCTGGCCCTGTTCCATGATCCAACCATTGGCCTGGTGCAGACGCCCCAGCACTTCTTCAACAGTGACCCTATTCAGTCGAACCTGCGCATAGGACAGGCCTATCCGGACGAGCAACGTTTCTTCTTTGACGACCTGATGGCCAGCCGTGACGCCTGGGGCATCGCATTCTGCTGCGGTACCTCCTCAATGATCCGCTGGGAGGGACTGCAGGCAATCGGCGGCTTCCCAACCGACAGCGTGACCGAGGACTTCCTGGTCACCCTGCGCCTGAAGCAGCACGGCCTGCGCACCGTCTACCTGAACGAACGCCTGAGCGACGGTTTGGCTCCGGAGGGGCTGAAGGAGTATGTCACCCAGCGGGGACGCTGGTGCCTGGGGTTCATGCAGATCATTCGCGGGCCACTCAGTCCGTTCCGGCCCAATCGTCTGGACTGGATGGACCGTTTCGGTCTGATCGACGCACTGCTCTACTGGGGCTCCACTTTCTACTTCCGGTTGGCCTGTCTGCTGGTTCCTGCTCTGTACTGGCTGTTCGGCATCAGTGCGGTGAACGCCTCGTTTCCGGAGGTCGTGGCCTACTTCATTCCGTACTTCATTGCCGTGATGGTTGCGCTGAACTGGACCACCGGGGGCAAGGTCATCCCGATCATGAACGATGTCAGCCAGATTTTGACCATGTTCGAGATCAACCGGGCGGTGCTGGCCGGTTTGCTCCGGCCGCAGGGCCAGAAGTTCAAGGTAACGGCCAAGGGCGGCGCGCGGAACAAGCGGTTCGTGCAGTGGATAATGCTGCTCCGTTTCGGCACCCTCTGCCTGATCACGATCGGCGGCATGCTCTACGCCATGATATCTGATTATGCGCCTGATGGAGGTGCCGGTGATGGTAAGCTGGTAGTGCTGTTCTGGAGCTTCTACAACTTGGCCGTTCTGCTGCTGGCAATGATCGTGTGCGTCGAGCTGCCGCGCCTGCGTGCCGACGAGCGTTATCCGACCCATGAAGAAGTGCAGATGGAGGTGCTCGGCGACCTGATCCCGGCGCGCCTGATCGACGTCTCACTGAGCGGTGCCCGTGTCCAGGGGTCCAGCCCGGTTGCCGTTGGCGACGGCTTCTTGCTGCACCTCGCCAATGTCGGCTTGGTACCGGTCACGGTGGTGAACGCGCGGGACGGTACCTTTGCCGTGCGCTTCCACCACGATGCCGAAACCCGCGACCGCATGACCCACAAGATCTACTCTGACACCTACCAGCTCAACGTTTCCCGGATCAGCTGGCGCGGACTGCTGGCAGGACTGGGCAGCCGGGCGATGGAGTAGTGGTCAGTTGAGGTCGCAGAGAAAGTTGGTTTTCGTCCTGTTTGTGTTGATTAAATCACGAGTAGCGGAGTATCAAGCAGATCAGGGAATCTCAGGCGCTGCCTGGGCGAGGAGCCGTTCGGCGGCGGAGCCTGGCATCGAGATCGACCAGGGCACTGGAAAGCCTCAGGGCCTCGGCATAGTTCCGCGTGTGGGGAATCCGAGCATCATGATCGTACTCTCGGATGTGGTCGGCTGCATCGGCGATTTCCAGCAACGGCCTGGTAATCCATTTGGAGAGCAGGGACCCTGCGAGCACCGCCGTCAGCCCAGCGCCGAGGCTCACCAGCGACAGGATCAGCTGAAACTGCTGGATCGGAGCGAGTACCTGTGCCGCGTCCTCCCGGATAATCACCGCCCAACCCAGTCCGGGATAATCGCGGTAGCCTATGGTCATCGTCGTGGCGGTCAGGTAATCGCGCCCGTCCGGCCAGGTTTCGATATCCTGGCGTGCACCTCCCTGCCGGGCAGCACCGAGGCTAAGCAGGTTTAGCCGCTTTCCCTGAAGGTCGGAGGGTCCTAGCAGAACATCCCCGTCCCGGCTGACGATCAGGGCGTCGATGACCCGGCTCTTGTCGGCGCGCACGTTAAGCACCGAAGCGGCAATTTCTTCTCCCCATGACCAGCTCAGATGTGCCCCCAGTACGCCAAGTGGAATGCCGTCGGCACGCTTCAGCGGCATGGCGACATCGACGAAGCGCAACGGCTCTCCATTGGGGTTTTGCGGCAGTTTCTTCGCGAGCAGCACGGCCTCGTGAACGTCGCCGGCAAACATGTCGCGGCTGCCAGCCCTGTACCATGGCCTGCTTGAGACGTCAGCGCCCTCCAGAAGGCCTTTGGTGCTGGCGATGACGGCGCCCTTTGTGTCTGCCAGACCGATCCAGGCGTATTCCGGAAAATTGCTTTGAAGCGTATCCAGGTTCAGCCGCAGCCGAGTGGGCACGGTGTCGTTTTCCAGGGTTTCCTGGATCCTGCCGACCATTTTGATGTCCTGCCAGCGCTCGAACATGCTGCGGTCGAGCTTGTCGGCGATCTGGGAGCTCAGATTTAAAAGACTGGTCCCGGCCTGATCGCGTAGCCGGTTGCTGATCATCCCATTGGCCAGCAAGCTGATGATGGTGACCGGGGCGATGCATAGGACGGCGATGCTGACGGAAAGTAGGGTGAACAGACTTTTGGGGTTCGACATGGATAATCGTTCCTAATTATACTACTGGACGCGCGTTGCGAGCTTGCCCGACCCTCGGTAGCACATGATCAATTTAGGTTGGATGAAGAGCTGCGTGATTTGGCGTTAGTGCAGGGAGGTAGGAAGACCGCAGTGGCGGACGAATCGTCGAGAGATTGGGGTTCCGACTACAGTGATCTCTTCAAAGCCGAATCTGGGGCTTGCTCCGAGGTGGGTTTGAGCGCTTGCACTCTCAATCTTTCGACGCTTTCTTCGTACTCCGCCTCAGCGGTTACAATGCCGTTCCCCTTAGCCATCTGCGCATCTATATTTTCCAGGACATGAACAACTGTCCGGGAAAAAAGGAGGAGGAAATGGTCAGACAGGTAGGGATGGTATCCGGCGCACCGAATTCCAGGCGCTTTGCGCCCGCAGCACTGTGAGCCCAGCATCAGCACCGAAGCGTATGCCGTCGAGTACGCTGAAGAGGTTTCGCGTGCGTCTGCGACGCCTGTTCTATGGCCATCGCCCGGCGGCAGTAGCGTTCCAATCTGGTCTCCT
>NZ_JCACHA010000125.1:0-3783 GCF_059503625.1 Skermanella sp. | reverse complement strand
ATGGCTCCGCTCAGTGTACACCACACCTCTCTGCTAGAGAAGGTCCTTGCGACGGACTTCGTTCCGCATTTACCGCCGCTGCTCGATACCAGGAAGCTTACTGAACAACAGGCAAGGAAGAATCTATCCCGGGCGTTCGCTGCCTTTACTATATCGAAGCTGTGCGACATTTTGCCGAAAGAGGCCGCAGCATCTGTTGTAGATGATTTTGACGACTATGGAATAGATGCGGTCTACTACCACGCGGCCTCAGAAACCCTCTTCATCGTCCAAGCCAAACTCAAAACTTCGGAGACGTTCAGTCAGGAAGAGGCACTCGCATTCTGCCAGGGCGTCCGTAAATTGGTCAGCCAGGATTTCGTAGGGTTCAACGCAAACGTAATCAAGCGGCAGACAGAGCTCGAGGATGCGGTCACGTCATGCTCGCACGTCGAGCTTGTGATTGCGCATACAGGGTCGGGGATTAGCTTGCATGCAAAGACGGCGGTCGCTGATTTGATTGCCGATGATACCCATGGTGAGGAACGCTTCAAGGGACCCGTAACAGATTACGACGCCATCCGGGTCGTAGCTGATCTTCAGACGGCACAGGCATATCCCCGCGTTGACGCAACATTGGTCTTGCAGCCTTGGTCATCTGAGTCGGCGCCCAGACAGACGTATTTTGGTTTCGTGCCGGTCTCCGAGCTCGTAAAGCTGCACGCGATACATGACAAAGCTCTTTACGCGAAAAATATCAGAACGTTCCTCGGCCAGACGACCGAGGTTAATACAGCAATCCAGGGAACGCTCGCCAGCCATCCGGAGAAATTTGTCTACCTGAACAATGGCGTGACCGCCCTTTGTGAGCGGATCGATCCAAAGGAAAACCGCAAAGCGGGCAAGCGCCTGAAACTCACGGGTGTGTCTGTCATCAATGGAGCACAGACGATCGCATCTTCCGCTCGGTTCGTTCAAAATAACCCCAACCACGATATTTCCAACGTCCGTGTCCTGATTACCCTCATCAAAGCGGATGGTGACAGCGAGTTTGGGAAGGCTGTAACTCGAGCCCGCAACCATCAGAATCCGGTGCTGCTGGCCAACTTTGCGGCACTTGATGATCAACAGGAGCGCCTGCGTCGCGACCTCGCGCTACTGGGGATCCACTATGCCTACAAAGCTGAAGGGCCGGACGGGACGCATGATCCCAACTGCATCCGGATCGATGAGGCTGCACATGCGCTGGCGTTAATGCAGCCGGATCCAAGGTTCGCGGTCTGGCTCAAGAAGGAGCCGGCGCAGCTACTGGATACCGAACGCGCTCCCTACAAGGCGCTATTCACGTCGAGGTTGACGGCATTCCAGCTAGCCAACGCTGTGCGGCTATTTCGCTATCTGCAGAAGCGAATTGTGACCGAAGTGGCGACCTCCACTGGGGTTGAGAAACTCACCTATAAGCATGGCGTATTTGGCTTGGGTTTCATTCTCGCGAAGCGCCTTACCAAGGTAGTAGATGGCGCAACGTTAATCGATGACAGCAAGCTCGCGACTGCCTTGAGCTTGGAATTCGATGCTCTACGACAAACGCTGTGGAACGTCGTTCAACCGCAGACGGTTGCCAAGGGACCCCTGGCCCTCTTCCGAAACCAAGCGGAAGCCATTCCGCTGCTTCGCGACACGATGATCGCCCATTTCGGCTTGGCCACCGATCCAGCCATTGTGCCTCTTAGAGCAAAAGTAACTCCTGGCGAGCTATATCCGCAGGCCCTTTTTTCTTACCTCGCGATGAAGGCGCCGCAGATCGGAAATTTGACATGACCAAGAAAACCAAACTCGAATTGACATGGGTTGGCAAGGAGAACCGGCCTCGGCTGGAGCCGCGGGTTCTGCTGGAAGATCCTGTCAAATCTTACCGTTCCTCGCATCGTGTCGGTGACGACGATATTTTCGACAATCGTCTGATTTTCGGTGACAACCTGCTTGCGTTAAAGGCGCTAGAGCAAGAGTTCGCGGGCAAGGTCAAGTGCGTCTTCATCGACCCGCCTTACAATACTGGGAGCGCGTTCGAGCACTATGACGACGGTGTTGAACACTCGATTTGGCTGTCCTTAATGAGAGATCGGTTAGAGTTAATCCGACACCTGTTGTCGGAAGACGGATCTCTCTGGATCACAATTGACGACAATGAGGCACATTATCTGAAAATCTTGTGCGACGAAGTGTTTGGGAGAATGAATTTTGTCGCAAATTTGATCTGGGAAAAGGCCGACTCGCCGCGAAATTCCGCACGTCAATTTTCAACAGATCACGACCACATTCTTGTCTTTTCAAAGAATCCAGAATGGGTGCCAAGGCGCCTTGAGCGCACGGAAGAGGCAAACTCGATCTATTCCAATCAAGACGATGATGAACTTGGGCCATGGCTACCGGGCGATCCCTTTGCCAACAAACCATACTCAAAGGGACAGTACAAAATTACAGGGCCGACCGGTCGTGTTTTTTCGCCGCCGCCTGGACGGTATTGGCGTATCTCCGAAGCGAAGTTTAGAGAGTTCGATGCCAATGGCCGTATCTGGTGGGGTCCAAAGGGAGACGCGCGCCCGAGTATTAAGAGATACCTTTCAGAAGTCGGGGACCTAGTTCCTAGGACTCTATGGTCGAAAAACGATGTTGGCAGCAACAGAACATCAAAGAACGAAATGCGATCCCTGTTTCCGGGAGATACTTCGTTTGTTACTCCAAAACCAGAACGCCTTCTCCACAAAATCTTGAATATCTCGACGAATTTCGGCGACTTAGTTCTCGACTCCTTTGCCGGGTCGGGTACTACCGGAGCCGTCGCGCACAAGATGGGTCGACGCTGGATCATGGTCGAACTGGGGGAGCACTGCCATACACACATCATCCCGCGCCTCAAAAAGGTCATTGATGGCGAGGACGCAGGCGGAGTAACTGAAGCGGTTGGCTGGCAAGGTGGAGGCGGGTTCCGCTACTTCAAGATAGCGCCATCGCTGCTTGAAATCGATCGTTATGGCCGTGAAGTTATCAGCAAAGCTTATAATGCGGCGATGCTGGCGGAGGCGCTTTGTAAGTTGGAGGGCTTCACCTACGCCCCTAGCGAAAGCGTCTACTGGCAGCACGGTTCGTCAACAGAGCGCGACTTTATCTATGTGACAACCCAGACGTTCAATCAAGATCAACTCTCGCATTTGAGCGATGAAGTTGGGCCGGATCGTTCACTGCTTGTCCTCTGCTCAGCATTCCGCGGAAACCCCGGGGTGTT
This sequence comes from Skermanella sp., assembly GCF_059503625.1. Taxonomy (NCBI): domain Bacteria; kingdom Pseudomonadati; phylum Pseudomonadota; class Alphaproteobacteria; order Rhodospirillales; family Azospirillaceae; genus Skermanella; species Skermanella sp. Next base: position 518 of record NZ_JCACHA010000125.1, on the reverse strand, counting down.
CTCGAACCTTACCATCAAGAAGATCCCCAACCACATCAAAAACCGCTGTGAGTGGGGCCATGATGATTATAGTCTGAATGTCGAAAACCTGCCAAAAGCTCTCCAAATGGACAAGCCGGACGTCGCGACAGTTGCTGGGGTCACTAAGCGGCAAGCAGACCTGTTTGGAAATGAGGGAGGTAAGTGATGAACCGGCATGTCAACGCAATCGCCGGCCGCCTGAGCCTTCGCCCACCGCAGCGGCGATCGCTCGAAATTCTCAACCGGATCACTGAGATCGTGCCTCCGAGGAAGGGTGTCGACCTTGATATTGCCCTGAGTGCCATCCGTAGCGAGTTTCCGACCATAACCGAGTTTGAGCGGGAGTTCCCCTCAATATGTTTCGCGCTGGCAACCGGTGTCGGCAAGACACGTCTTATGGGTGCGTTCATCGCATATCTGCATGTCGCACATGGGCTAAACAATTTTTTCGTGCTTGCCCCAAACCTGACCATCTACAACAAGCTGATCACTGACTT
>NZ_JCACHA010000124.1:0-3785 GCF_059503625.1 Skermanella sp. | reverse complement strand
ACCTTCTGCGGCAAGCGCCTGTTCGGCTACGCGTCCATGGTCTACGCAACCGTGGTCATCACCATCCTGTCGTATCTGGTCTGGCTGCACCACTTCTTCACGATGGGGTCCGGGGCAAGCGTGAACGCCTTCTTCGGCATCACGACGATGATCATCTCGATCCCGACCGGCGCCAAGATCTTCAACTGGCTGTTCACGATGTATCGCGGGCGGATCCGCTTCGAGGTCCCGATGCTGTGGACGATCGGCTTCATGGTGACCTTCGTGATCGGCGGAATGACCGGCGTGCTGCTGGCGGTGCCTCCGGCCGACTTCGTGCTGCACAACGGCCTGTTCCTGATCGCCCACTTCCACAACGTCATCATCGGCGGCGTCGTGTTCGGCCTGATGGCGGGCATCAATTACTGGTGGCCCAAGGCCTTCGGCTACAAGCTCGACCATTTCTGGGGAGCTACGTCGTTCTGGTTCTGGCTGACCGGCTTCTACTTCGCCTTCATGCCGATGTACGTGCTGGGCCTGATGGGCGTGACGCGCCGGCTGAACCACTTCGACGACCCGTCGCTTCAGATCTGGTTCATGATCTCGACCTTCGGCGCCTGCCTGATCGCGCTGGGCATCGCCTCCTTCATCATCCAGATGGTGGTCAGCTTCATGAAGCGGCACCAGCTGCGCGACGTTACCGGCGACCCCTGGCATGGGCGGACGCTGGAATGGTCCACGTCGTCGCCGCCGCCCGACTACAACTTCGCGTTCACGCCGGTCATTCACGACCTGGATGCCTGGTGGGACATGAAGCGGCGCGGCCACACCCGGCCGACCGAAGGCTACCGGCCCATCCATATGCCGAAGAACACGAGCACGGGGATAATCCTGTCCGGCCTCAGCACCGTGCTCGCCTTCGCGCTGATCTGGTACATCTGGTGGCTGGCCGCCGCTTCCTTCATCGGGCTGCTGGTGGTCGCGATCGTCCACACCTTCAACTACAAGCGCGACTTCTACATCCCGGCCGAGGAGGTCATGAGGTCCGAAAACAGGCGCACCCAAGCGCTAGCGGCGGAGTAGGCGGACTGACATGACAGCCCATCCCGGAACCGCGGACACCGCGGCCAAGACCGTGCCCCGACACGCCCCGGCACACGCCCCGGCAAGCGACGCGGAAGCCCCGGTCTTCTACGAGACCGAAGAGCATCATGCCGAAGGCAGCACGATGCTCGGCTTCTGGATCTACCTGATGAGCGATGCGCTCATCTTCGCGGTCCTGTTCGCGACCTATGGCGTGCTCGGCCGCAACTATGCCGCCGGCCCATCGCCGGCTGACCTGTTCGATCTCCCGCTGATCGCGCTCAACACGTCGCTGCTCCTGTTCTCGTCGATCACCTATGGCGTGGCGATGCTGGAAGTGGAGAAGCGGCGGATGGGATTGACGCTGTTCTGGCTCGGCGTCACCGGCCTTTTCGGCCTCGGCTTTCTCGGGATCGAACTCTACGAGTTCCATCACCTGATCGAAGAGGGCGCGGGTCCCCAGCGCAGCGCCTTCCTGTCCGCGTTCTTCGCTCTCGTGGGCACCCACGGGCTGCACGTGACGTTCGGCATCGTCTGGCTGGTCACGCTGATGTTCCAGTTGCCGAAACACGGGTTCATCCCGGAGAACCGCCGCAGGCTGCTGTGCCTGGGCATGTTCTGGCACTTCCTGGACGTGATCTGGATCGGCGTGTTCACCTTCGTTTACCTGATGGGAGTCCTCCTCGCATGAGCGCGCAGAGCGAGCGGCAGAATACCGTGGAGCATCACGACACGGACGACCACGACGATGCCGGCGCCCATCATGGTTCCTTCAAGGATTACCTGATCGGCTTCGTTCTCGCGGCCGTCCTGACCGCGATCCCGTTCTGGATCGTGATCTACGACGTCTTCCGGAATCCCATGGTCGGGGCGGTCGTCATCCTGATCTTCGCCTTCGTGCAGATCGTGGTCCACATGGTCTACTTCCTGCACCTGAATTCGAAATCGGAAGGCGGCTGGACGGTGCTGGCGCTGATCTTCACCTCCATTCTCGTCGTCATCACCCTGGCCGGTTCGCTGTGGGTGATGTCGCACCTGGATGCCAACATGATGCCGATGTCGCCTGCGCATATGCGCAGCATGCCCTGACGGGCGGACATCCTCAGCTCGTCCGCGCGGCGATCCTCCATGCAACCGGCCAGGAAACCGGCAGACCTAGACGATTCCGGGCCGGATGCCGCCGGGGACCGGCGGCCCTCCAAAGCGTCGCTGATCTGCCTCGGCATCGCCGCGGCCGTGGTCTTCTGCCTGCTGGTCGCGCTGGGGACGTGGCAGGTGGAGCGGCGGTCATGGAAGCTCGACCTGATCCAGCGAATCGAGACGCGCGTTCACGCGCCGCCGGTCGCGGCGCCGGAGCGGGAGGAATGGGCCGGGGTCACGGCTGCCGATCACGAGTACCGGCACGTCAGCGTCAGCGGCAATTTCCTGAACGACCGCGAAACGCTGGTGACGGCTTCGACCGAACTTGGCCCCGGCTTCTGGGTACTGACCCCGCTGAGGCTGGATGACGGATCACTCGTGCTGGTCAATCGCGGCTTCGTTCCGCCCGACCGGCGCGATCCGGTGTCCCGTCAAGCGACGATGGTCGCCGGCGAAACGACGGTCACCGGCCTGCTTCGGATAACCGAACCGGGCGGAATGCTGCTTCGGTCGAACGACCCTGCCGCCGAACGCTGGTTTTCGCGCGATGTCGAGGCCATCGCCGCTGCACGGGGCCTCACCGATGTAGCGCCCTATTTCATCGATGCCGATGCCGCATCCGCCGATGCCGCATCCGCCGATGCCGTATCCGAGGGACCGGGTTGGCCGGTCGGCGGCCTTACCGTCATCAGGCTCCACAACAATCATCTCGTCTACGCGCTTACCTGGTACGGCTTGGCGGTGATGGTCGCCGTCGGGACGGGATACGTCATCCGCCAGACGGGGAGAGGGCCGCCGGAAGAACCCTGACTGGAAGAACCCTGACGAGGAACCGGTGCGGAGCTTTGATGTTTCTCAAGGGCGCAGGTTTCATATCAAGGGATTTTAGCACATGGCCGACGCCAAGGTTCTGCTCATCACCGGCGCATCCAGCGGCATCGGCGCCGCTACGGCCCGCGCGGCGGCCGGGGAGGGGTGGAGCCTCGTTCTCGTCGCCCGCTCCGCCGACAAGCTCGAGGCGCTGGTCGGGGAGATCGGGGAAGACCGCGCCGTCGCCGTCGCCTGCGACGTCACCGACTATGAAGACCAGCGGCGGATGGCGGAAGCCGCCATCGAGCGCTTCGGCCGGATCGATGCCGTCTTCGCGAATGCCGGTACCGGCGGCCAACCCGGCGGGTTCTCCGGAGCGCCGCCGGAGAGCTGGCGCAAGATGGTGGACGTCAACATCTTGGGCGTCGCCTACACGCTCCAGGTTACGCTGGAGCACCTGAAGGCGGTGCGCGGCCATGTCGTGATCACCGGTTCGGTGGCGGGCCGGCGGGTGCTGGCCGGCTCCATGTATGCGGCGACCAAATGGGCCGTTTCCGCCATCGGCTACGGCCTGCGGGAGGAGTTGCGCGGGACGGGGGTCAGGGTCACCCTGATCGAGCCCGGAATGGTGGACACGCCCTTCTTCGACGCTCCGCCGTCGGATGCGCTACGGCCCGAGGACGTTGCCCGCAGCGTCGTCTACGCGCTGTCGCAGCCGCCTCATGTCGACGTTCACGAACTGACTATCCTGCCGACGGCTCCGGTGAAATGAC
>NZ_JCACHA010000123.1:0-3791 GCF_059503625.1 Skermanella sp. | reverse complement strand
AACTACCTTGCCAACTCAGGCTACGCGTTCGACTAAACCTGAAATGCTCTAGCGCTGCCGACCTCGACGCACCCGGGTCACGACGAGGAAGCGCCGCCGGTGGCCCCGGCGCTGCCGCGCACGGAAGCGCACGGCGAAGCCTTCGAGATCGTCGAGGTGCTGGGACCGGGCGGCGTGCGGACCATCTGGTTGGACCGCTGGACGGACAACAGTAGGCGCGGATGCCAGGGCCTTTACCTTGCTGGCTGAGGCTCGGCCTGGATTTCGGGCGTCCAGCGCCACGGCAGAAGTTCGTCGGTGCGGCTCTATGGCCAGCCGTCGACGAGACGGGTCAACAGGTCGCTGAGGTAGCGCTGCGAGTTGCCGCCGTTCAGTTGGCATCGTCAACTTGAGCCGCAGTCAAGCTCTCGCAGGGGCATAGTCACGTCCTTGATCGCTGGGCGGAATGAATTGGTTGGGCCAAAGCGGCCGGATGTCGATCGAGCCCACTACCTACCCTGGCTACCGCTTCCCCGCCGAGGTCATCCACCATGCCATCCGGCTCTACCATTTGTTCAGCCTGGGCCTGCGCGACATCGAGCTATCCTGGCCGAGAGGGGCGTGCTGGTCAGCTCGGAGAGCATCCGACGCTGGTGCCGCCTCTTCGGTACGGACTTCGCGGCCAAGATGCGCAAGCAGCGGCCGCGGCCGGGTGACACCTGGCACATGGATCAGATTTACTTGAAAATAAACGGTGGACGCTTCTATCTCTGGCGCGCGGTGGACCAACATGGTGTCTTGCTCGACATGCTCATGCAGGGCGGCGCAACGCCATGGCCGCCAAACGCTTGCTTTGCGGACCTCAAATACAAGCCCCGCAAGATCGTCACGGATGAGCTCCGCAGCTATGACGTCGCACGGCGAGAGGTTCTGCCCTGTGTGCGGCATCGGACCAGCCGATACCTAAACCATCGTGCCGAGAAGTCCCACCGCCCATCGCGACGTCGAGAACGCCAGATGCAGCGCTTCAAGTCACCCGGGCAAGCCCAGCGGTTACTCTCGGCGCATGCGATGATCTACGGTCACTTCCATCCGCGGCGACACCTGATGACCGCCAAACAGTACCGCCGTTCCCACGAAAGGCTTTCCAGATCTTGCGGCAGGAGACGTGTGCCCGAATGGCGGCGTGAAATCACGCAAGCTCCGCCGGAAACGCCGCAGTACCGGGAGCATGACCCTCTTCCCAGTGTCACGGCGCATAGGCATACGCTCCTTGCCGCGACGTCCCGTTAAAACGTTTTGATGCATAATCCTGCCGGAATTGTGGCAAGCCCCGCACCGCTTGCGGCAAGCGCACCTTATCGCATGTGTGGATGCCCCCTGCGGGTCAAGGCGCGTCTGCAACTCTGGCACCGGGAGCACGGGTGCGGTCATGTGTCCGGCCTTCGATGCGGCCGGTCTGGCCACGGGCCCTGATGAGGGGCGCGGAACGAGGGGCAATCATGCGAGCGCGCTCGGGTAGCGCATTGCGATAAACGGCCTGTCTCGTCACCGGCTCACCGGTCTCTCGCTGTCATCGTCGCTTCGGCACCTTGGCCCTCGCCGGGCGCGGCGCCCGGCGAGCTCGGACGCGACCGCCTAGGCGGTCGCGGTTGCTGTGTAGGTCCCTCCCCAGGCCAGCAAGGCCCAGGCGATGCGGGCCATCTTGTTGGCTAGCGCCACGGCGACGACCTTGAAGGGCCGCCGGGCCAGCAGGCGTGTGGCCCGATCCGCCGCCTCTGGACTGCGCCGGGCATTGCGTAGACGGCTGGTGGCGCCGAGGACCAGCAGCCGACGTAGCATGGAGTTGCCTTGCCGAGAGATCCGACCCAAGCGCTCCTTGCCGCCACTCGAGTGCGGCTTCGGGGTCAGGCCAAGCGAGGCCGCGAAGTGCCGCGCGGAGGCGAAGCCATGTGGATTGGGCAACATCGCGGCCAGGGCTGTCGCGCTGATCGCCCCGATGCCGGGGATGCTCGCCAGCCGTCGAGCCGCTTCATCTTCACGGGCATGGCGGACCATGCGGCTGTCGAGCCGCTCAATGCGTCCATCCAAGGCCTCGATTTGTGCTACCAGATCGCCCAGCGCCTGGCGTGCCAGGTTAGGCAGCCGGGTGTCGTCACCGTCGCGGATTACCGCGATCAGCTCGGCGACCTTGCGCCCCTGCGCCGCCACGATGCCGTACTCGGCAAGATGGGAGCGCAGCGCGTTGATGGTCTGAGTACGCTGGCGCACCAGCATGTCGCGGACCTTCAGCTCCATCAGGCTCGCCTGCTGCGCCTCCGTCTTGGCCGGCACAAAACGCATGGTCGGGCGCGTCACCGCTTCGCAGATCGCCTCGGCGTCTGCCGCGTCGGTCTTGCCTCGCTTGACGTAGGGTTTCACGTAAGCCGGTGGCATGAGCCGCACCGTATGGCCGAGGCGAGTGAGCTCACGCGCCCAATGGTGCGCTCCGCCGCAGGCCTCCATGCCGACCAGCGTGGGTGGCAGGGCCGCGAAGAACTCCAGCAGCGCTGACCGGCGCAGCTTGCGCCGCACTACTACCCCACCGGCCGCATTGACCCCATGCACCTGGAAGACGCTCTTGGCCAGGTCGAGGCCGATCGTCGTAATCTCCTCCATGGATGCCTCCTCTCCCTCGTGGTCAGGCTCAGCACCAACCACGCTATGGCACCTCGATGCCGCAGAGCAGGGGGCATCCACCCCATCATGTGATCGGAGCCGGACTAGTCCCGCGGCCAGCTTTTTGAGCCAGGCAGATTAGGAGTTACCTCATCCCGAGAGCCCACTCGCGCGTTGACGCATCATGATCCTGCGCAGCCCAGAGAACGGCACCCGCCTTCTCATTTCCCAACCCTCCCATGCCCTGCTCTCGGGCCAGATGATGGCCGCCTGGGGCGCCCCCGGCTTCGCGCGGCCGGACCCGGCTTCAGAGGTCATCCTCGCCGCCGAGCAGCACGACATCGCCTGGCTGTCCTGGGAGACCGCCCCAACCCTCGACCCCGAGACGGGCCTGCCTCATCCGTTCACCAGCCTCGGCCCGGCGGTCCATGCCCCGATGTGGGCACGGGGCGTGGAGATAGCCCGGGCCGCCTGGGGCCTTTGGCCTGCCCTCCTCATCTCCCTGCACGGCACGCGGGTCTACACGGAGTACATGGACCCGGGCAGCCTGCCGCCGGACGACCGCGCCGCGATCGACCGCAACGCCGCCAAGGAGGCCGCACTGCAAGCAGACTGGATTGCCAAGCTCGGCGCGACGCCTGTGCAGGTGGAGCGGAACTCCGCCCTCGTCGCGGTGACCGATGCCCTGTCCCTCGCCCTCTGCTTTGCAGAGTCGGACAAGGCGGGGGAGGCGCCAATGGAGGATGGCAGTTCTCGCAAGATGAAGCTAGTGCGACAAGACACGTCGCGTTGGTCGCTCGACCCCTGGCCCTTCCGCGACAGCAGCTTGACATTGCGGTGCGAGGTGATCCGTCTCCCTGTCGAGACCCGATGGAATGATGAGGAGGCGATGCGCCGCGACCTCCGCGATGCAGCCTGGAGCACGCTGGCCGAAACCTTGGTCCCGGCCTGACGGACCAGGGCCGCCTTGAGGCAACGGCTGCCAGAGCCTGCGTTGTTGTTCTCGCCCTGATGCTTCGTCGGCCACCTGCACTCCCAGCCGGGCTACTGCCGCTTCCAGCAGCGCCAGGTCGCCTTCGCGCCATTGCCGCCAGCTCATTAGTACTACTGTGTCATAGAATGCTTGTCTGATGGGGTATCGCTGTCCTACAGGG
>NZ_JCACHA010000122.1:0-3795 GCF_059503625.1 Skermanella sp. | reverse complement strand
AGAACCTGTATGGCGAGAACAACCACCACATCGTCGAAAGCTGCTTCAAGGCGCTGGCAAGGGCACTGCGCGCCGCCGTGGAAATCGATCCGCGCAAGGCGGATGCGGTGCCCTCCACCAAGGGCACGCTCGGCGGCTCTCTCTAATTGCGGGCTCCTCCGGAGACTCTCCGAACAACGGGCACCTCCGGAGCCCTCTGAACAACGGGCACCTTCGGGTGCAGAAGCGATTTAGTCCATGACCGTAGCAATCGTCGATTACGGCTCCGGCAATCTCAGGTCGGCCGCGAAAGCCTTCGAACGTGCCGCGGCTGAAGCCGGCGTCAGCGCCGCCATCATCGTCACCGACGACGCCGAAGCCGTCCGCCGGGCCGACCGCATCGTGCTGCCCGGCGTCGGCGCCTTTGCCGACTGCATGGCCGGCATCCGCGCCGTTCCCGGCCTGATCGAGGCCATGGAAGACGCGGTGCTGAAGCACGGCACTCCCTTCATGGGCATCTGCGTCGGCATGCAGCTGATGGCGGAGCGCGGCCTGGAATACGGCGTCCAGCAAGGCCTCGGCTGGATCGCGGGAGAGGTGGTTCCGCTCAACCCCGCCGACACCAGCCTCAAGATCCCGCACATGGGCTGGAACGACCTCCGGATCGAGCGTCCGGACCATCCCGTGCTGGCCGGCATCCCGCAGGGCGAGCACGCTTATTTCGTCCACTCCTACCGCTTCGCCTGCACCGATCCGACGACCGAGCTGGCGGCAGTCGATTACGGCGGTCCGGTGGCGGCGGTGATCGGGCGCGGCAATCTGGTCGGCACTCAGTTCCACCCGGAGAAGAGCCAGGCCGCCGGCTTACGCCTGATCGCCAATTTTCTCCGCTGGCGGCCCTGAGCGATGACCGAGATGACCACGGCGGCGACAGTCGAGCGCATTACCCGGTTCCGTCCCGGCGACCTCAACGACCTGTGCGACGCCGCCGATCTGGCGATCCGCGACGGCGGCGGCTTCGGCTGGATCGATCCGCCGCCCCGCGACGTGATGGAGCGCTATTGGAAGGGTGTGCTGATCGTGCCGGAGCGGCATCTGTTCGTGGCGAAGCTGGACGGCGTCGTGGCGGGTTCCGCCCAGCTCGTCGCCCCGCCACGCAACAACGAGGCGCAGGCCCATTCCGCCCAGCTCACCACGTCCTTCGTCGCCCCCTGGGCGCGCGGTCACGGCCTTGCCCGCAAGCTGGTCCAGGCGGTCGAGACGGCGGCGCGGGAAACCGGCTACCGGGTGCTTAACCTGGACGTCCGGGAAACCCAGCGCGCCGCGATAGCGCTCTACAAGGCGCTGGGCTTCCAGCATTGGGGAACGCATCCGCTCTATGCGATCGTGCGCGGCCAGAGCCTTGCCGGCCATTTCTTCTACAAGGACCTCACGTCCTCCGACCAGGTCTCCCTCGATCACTCCGCCGCCGTTCAGCCCCTTACCGAAGCTCAGCCATGATTTTGTATCCCGCGATCGATCTCAAGGATGGTGCCTGCGTCCGCCTCGTCAGGGGTGAAATGGATCAGGCGACCGTCTTCAACACGGACCCCGGCGCCCAGGCGAAGGAATTCGCCTCCCAAGGCTTCGAGTGGCTCCATCTGGTCGATCTCAACGGCGCTTTCGAAGGCCGGCCGGTCAATGCAGCGGCGGTCGAAAGCGTTCTGGCCTCGGTCACCATGCCGGTGCAGCTCGGGGGCGGCATCCGCGAGCTGAAGTCGATCGAGGACTGGCTGAACCGGGGCATCCGCCGGGTCATCCTGGGCACCGTGGCGCTTCGCGATCCGGAACTGGTGCGGGAAGCCTGCCGCCTGTTCCCCGGCCATGTCGCGGTCGGCATCGACGCGCGCGACGGCTTCGTCGCGGTCGAGGGCTGGGCCAAGACCTCGACTGTCAAGGCGCTGGACCTGGCGCTGCGGTTCGAGGACGCCGGCGTGTCCGCGATCATCTACACCGACATCAACCGCGACGGCGCGATGGGCGGCGTCAACGTCGAGGCGACCGCCGACCTCGCCTTCGCCCTGACGACGCCGGTGATCGCATCCGGCGGCGTCTCCAGCATGACCGACCTGGAAGCATTGAAGGCGCAGGAGCATACCGGCATCGAAGGCGTCATCTGCGGCCGTGCCCTCTACGACGGCCGGATCGAGCCGGCCGAGGCGCTGGCGCTGCTCACTTCTCCCGCTGCCGCTCCCGACGAGGCGTAGATGCTCAAGATGCGCCTGATCCCCTGCCTGGACGTCAAGGACGGCCGGGTGGTCAAGGGAGTGAACTTCGTCGATCTGATCGATGCCGGCGACCCGGTCGAGCAGGCCCGGCTCTACGACCGCGAAGGTGCGGACGAGCTGACCTTCCTCGACATTACCGCCAGCGTCGAAGCCCGCGACACGCTGTACGACGTGGTCCGCCGCACGGCGGAGCAGGTCTTCATGCCGCTGACCGTCGGCGGCGGCGTCCGCGTGGTCGAGGATATCCGGAAGCTGCTGCTGGCCGGGGCAGACAAGGTGTCGATCAACACCGCCGCCGTTGCCCGTCCAAACTTCGTCCGCGAGGCCGCCGAAAAGTTCGGCTCCCAGTGCGTCGTGGTCGCGGTGGACGCCAAGTCGGTCGGTCCCGGCAAGTGGGAAGTCTTCACCCATGGCGGCCGCAACCGCACCGGCCTCGACGTGGTCGAATGGGCGCGGCGGATGGCGGAATACGGGGCAGGGGAGATCCTGCTGACCTCGATGGACCGCGACGGCACCAAATCCGGCTTCGATATCGACCTGACCCGCGCGGTGGCCGATGCCGTACGCGTGCCGGTGATCGCATCCGGTGGCGTCGGTACGCTCGACCATCTGGTGGCAGGCATCCGGGACGGCCACGCGACGGCGGTGCTCGCCGCCTCGATCTTCCATTTCGGCATCTTCTCGATCGGCGAAGCCAAGGCCCACATGGCCAAGGCCGGTATCCAGGTCCGCGACACGGTGGCGGCATGAGCGGGGACGATACGGCTGATTCGACTGTTCTCGACCGTCTCTACGAGACGGTGGATTCCCGGCGCGGGCAGGACCCGGCGACGTCCTATACCGCCAAGCTGTTCTCGCGCGGCACCGCCAAGATCGCCCAGAAGCTGGGCGAAGAGGCGGTGGAAGCCGTGATCGAGGCGATGCGCGGCGACAAGCGGAAGCTGTCCGAAGAGTCCGCCGACCTGCTGTATCACCTGATGGTGCTGTGGGCCGACGCCGGCATCAAGCCGGCCGAGGTCTACGCCATCCTGGCCGCCCGCGAAGGCATCAGCGGGATCGCCGAGAAAGAGCAACGCAAGCACACCAGCGGAGGCAACTGATGGCCTATGATACCAACAACATCTTTGCCAGGATCCTGCGCGGCGAGATCCCGTCCAAGAAGGTCTACGAGGACGAACACACCCTCGCCTTCCACGACATCAACCCCCTGAGCCCGACCCATATCCTGGTGATCCCCAAGGGGCCGTACGTGTCGTTCGACGACTTCTCGGAAAAGGCGTCCGACGCCGAGATCACCGCCTTCATTCGCGCCGTCGGCAAGGTCGCCCGCGACGCCGGAGTGGCCGGCGACGGCTACCGCATCCTGGCGAATATCGGCGAGAACGGCCACCAGGAAGTCCCGCACCTGCACGTCCACATCTTCGGCGGACGGAAGCTCGGTCGCATGCTGGCACGCGAATAACCCGCATTCTGTAAGTATCGCTCGTAGGTCGTGCTAAAGCGAAGCGGCAGCCGACAAGCAGGCGCGTCTATGTCGGCTGCCGCTTCG